>JACRIV010000025.1 GCA_016220005.1 Deltaproteobacteria bacterium | reverse complement strand
TGGCGGAAGGAGCCCGAGCCCCGCGTTCACCTCCGCGCCCAAGCCCTTGATCATCGCCACGGCATGCACCACCGACAACGGCATCGGGACGCCGCTCACCGGAAAGTTCTCGCGGGCCCGCTGCGTCTGCGCCCCGAAGTACGCCTCGGCGGGGACGCGCACCTCTCCCATCGAGTCCTTCTCCACCCGGAACGCTTCTTCCGCCATTTCCGCCTCCATCGAGCTATCCGCCTTCATAGCCCTCCCCCACCTCCGCAGATCACGGAAGTCGCTACGCCTCCCGGACTCCGCTGCCTGGCGAGGCGCGCCTCACGGGCTACCCCTCGCGGGGGACGACTGCGGCGCCTTCCGCGCACGCTGTGCGCCGTGCTCCGGCAGGGTCTCGCTTCCCGACGTTAGGATTCCCGGCGGGAACCGGCGGTTTCCCTACTCCTCCGCGAACACGATCGGCTCGTACTGCTCCTTCTCCGGCGAATAGGCGTACACGCGGCCCGTCCGGATGTCGAAGAACCACGCGTGGACGTGCAGCCTCCCCTCCTGCGCCGCCTTCATGACCACCGGGTAGGTGCGAAGGTTCTCCATCTGGACGAGGACGTTCTCCTCGGAGGTGATCTCCAGCCGTTCCTCCCGGGTCAGTTCGGGGTAGGAAGCGGTGACGACCCGCATCGTCCTGCCCCCGTTCCTCAGCCACTCTCCGATGTGGGGGGTGTCCGCGTAGTGCGAACGGTCCTTGTAGAGCGCCTTCATCGCGCCGCAGTCGGAGTGGCCGCAAACGATGATGTCCCGCACGTGCAGGTGTTCGACGGCGTACTCCACCGCCGCCGCCACCCCGGTCCCGTCGAGCGGGTTCTCCGAGTACGGCGGCACGAAGTTTCCCATGTTCTTGACGATGAACAGGTCCCCCGGCCGGCCGTGAACGATCACGGTGGGATCCACGCGCGAATCGCAGCAGGTGATGAACAGCGCCTCCGGGCTCTGCCCGTGCTCGGCCAGCCGCTCGAACAGATCCCGGTTCGCGCTCCAGTACTGTTTCTGAAATCGGTGGATGCCCGCAATCAGCTTCTGCATGGTATCCCCCCTCTCCCCGGCGCCTTCTGGTAATTTCAGTGCCTCAATTCATAAATACGGTTGCATTCGAGCGCCGCTGCATCCCCGCATGCTTCGTTGCGCTCCCTCACCGTACTCTCCAAGTACGCCTCGGTCGCGCGCCTTGCCTGCAGGGCGCAGCGGCGCTCTCGGTGCGACACCGTATTCATGAACTGAGACACTAATCCGGGAATCCGCGTCCATCAAGCGGATTTTAAGGGATATCGGGGTCTTACGGAATCTTTCGGCCGCTTGACGTACATCAAGGCGCCAAGACGCCGTACCGTCCTAACCTGACCCCATTCGCCGGGCGGATATCCGGATGGGAAAGGAGGCCAGGTGGCGCTTTTACCGAAACATTCGGGGTTATCGCGCGCTCATAAGGAGTGCGCCTCGCACCCAACCCAATACGAAAAGGAGGCTTAAAGGGATGACGAAGAAGATCGCCTTCTGGATCTTCCTGCTGGGTACGATCGCCTCGGCGGTCGTGTTCCTGGCGGCCACGTGGGACACGCACAAGCAGGTCGCCACCTTGTCGAACGTGGACAAGCTGTCCGACCGGGTGGTGGCGGGGAAAAGGGCGTTCGAGAAGTACAACTGCAACGACTGCCACACGATCCTGGGGTTTGGCGCCTATTACGGCCCCGACCTGACCCGGGTGGTGCAGCGGATCGGCGAGGACGGGGTCCGCTTCCGGATCAAGGACCCCGAAAAGGCGTTCGCCAAATCCTTTCGAAAGATGCCCGACCTGCGCGTCGCGGACACCGAGATCGCGGACATGGTCGCCTTCTTCAAGTGGGTGGGAGAGGTCAACAACAACGACTGGCCGCCCCAGGACAGCAAGAAGCGTCTCTCGCGGGGCGAGCAGGCCATGGTGGCGACGGTGGGGGTCTCTCCGGGCGCCGCGGTCTTCCAGGCGAAGGGATGCATGAACTGCCACGCCCTGCGCGGAACGGGGGGGACGTTCGCCCCGGCCCTCGATACCGTCGGCCGGCGCAAGACGCTAAAGGAAATCGAGCAGTACGTCCGGGACCCCAAGAGCGTCAACCCGAAAGCACAGATGCCGCCGCAGAAGGAGCTTTCCGACCGGGAGCTCGAAGAAGTGGCCAAATTCCTTTCGAGCCTTTAGATAAGGAGGACCCGATGGAATACCGATCCCAGAAGATAGCGTACTGGTACTTCGCCGCCGCGCTTCCGCTGTTCGCGCTCCAGATCCTTTTGGGGCTGTACCTGGCGTACAGCTACACCTTCACCGTGCCGCAGTCGATCGTCAACGTGTTCCCCTTCGCCACGGCGCGGGCCATGCACACAAACCTCCTCGTCCTGTGGATGCTCCTCGGATTCATGGGCGGGACGTACTACATCGTCCCCGAGGAGACGAAATCGGAGATCTACTCCGAGAAGCTCGCCTACTTCCAGCTTATCGCCCTGCTGGCGACCGGCGTCGCCGCCCTGGTGGGCTTCCTCTTCGGCTGGACCCAGGGGCGACCGCTCCTGGAGATCCCTCGGCCCCTCGACCTCGTCGTGGTGGTCGGCGCCCTGATCTTCCTGTTCAACGTCGCGATAACGATGATCAAGGCGAACCGGTGGACCGCGATCCAGGGGACGCTCCTGGGAGGGCTCGTCTTTCTCGCCCTCCTCTACCTGTTCGGGATCCCCTTCTACAAGAACGAGGTGATCGACTGGTACTACTGGTGGTGGGTGATCCACCTCTGGGTGGAAGGAGCCTGGGAGCTCGTCAGCGCGGCGATCTTCGCCTTCGTCCTGATGAAGCTCACGGGGGTCGAGCGGCAGGTCGTGGAGAAGTGGCTCTACGTGGAGATCGGCCTCTTCCTCTTCACCGGGATCGCCGGGACTGGCCACCACTACTACTGGATCGGGGCGCCCCGCTACTGGCTGTGGATCGGCGGGATCTTCTCGGCCCTCGAGCCGCTGCCGATCCTCCTCATGCTCATCGACACGATGATGCACGTCAAGGAGCGCAAGACCCCGATCGTCAACCGGCTCACCTGGACCTACGCGGTGGGGTGCGCGATCTACCACATGATCGGGGCGGGAGTGTGGGGGTTCCTGCACACGCTGCCGCAGATCAACTACTACACCCACGGCTCCCAGGTCACCGTGTCCCACGGGCACCTGGCGTTCTTCGGGGCGTACGCGCTGCTCAACCTCATGACCTTCTACTACGCGATGCCCAGGATCAAGGGTATCGAGGTCTACGACGACACCCGGGGCAAATACGGGTTCTGGATCATGTGCGTCGCGATGATGCTGATGGGGCTGTTTTTCGGCGTGGCGGGCGTCATCCAGTCGTACGTGGAACGGGTCCTGGGGATGGGGTTCATGACGGCCCAGTCCTACATGCGGCTCTGGATGGGTTCCGTGTTCTTCGTGGGGCTCACCTTCCTGGCGGGGGTGCTCCTCACCGTCACCGACCTGCTGACCCTCCGCCCGGCGAAGGTTCGGGCGTAAAATGGAAGGATGCACGTGCGCCCGGCACGGATGGTGCGCGGGGCCGCCGCGGAGTCCCCGCGCGCTACGCTCGCCTCACGGGGTACCCCGACCGGGGGACGCCTTGCCCGTCCGTCCCTGGACGGGCGGCGGCTCCGTCGCTCCTCGCTCCGGCATCCATGCCTCCCGCTTCGTCGCTCAGGCCCCCGCTCGGGGCATCCCGTTGCGGCGGCTCGCACGCGGGCACTGGGCCTGGAGGCGTTGGCAAACTGCGAAACGTGCACCTGATTTAGAGCAAAGGAGGCACCGTAGCTGATATGGATCGTTACACGAAAGGATTCGTTCTCGCATCGCTTGCGTACTTTTTCGTGGCCGCCGTCCTGGGGACCTGGATGGGGGCCGCGGAAGGCGGAGCGTCGTGGGTGCGGTTCGCCCACGTGCACTTCATGCTTTTGGGCTTCATGTCGATGATGATCTTCGGGGTGGGGTACTTCATCCTCCCCCGGTTCAACGGGCGCACGCTCCGCTGGCCGTCGTGGGTGCCCGTCCATTTCTATCTGGCCAATATCGGGCTCCTTGGCATGGTGGCCACCTCGCCGGAGCGGCCCTCGACGGGGTTCGTCCTCTTCGCCGTGCTGTCGGTCGTCTCCACCGCCCTGTTCGTAGTGAACCTCGGGGCGACGATGCTCCTCGCGCCGGCCCAGGGCGAGGAGGATACGGAGGAAGAGGCCTCTTCCCCCGACATCCACCCCGACATGCGGGTCGGGGAGATCCTGACGCGGTGGCCGCAGACCGTGGAGGTGTTCGTGGCGAGCGGCTTCGCCTCCCTCGGGAACCCGGAGCACCGGGAGCAGGTCAAGCAGATCCCCATCACGCTCCGCATGGCGTGCCAACGGCACAACGTCGACCTCGAGCCGATGGTCGCCCGCCTGATCGCGGCGGCGGGAGGCGAATCCGTCGCGGCGGGGGCGGCCGTTGGGCCGTCATCGGGTACGGCGCGCACGGGGAGGCTCGTCAAGGGGGAGCCTATACGACCGGACAACATCCTGGGTGACATTCTCACCGTGTATCCCGAGACGGTGAAGGTGTTCAAGAAGTATTACGGGGAAGGCTGTTTTTCCTGCCCGGGACAGGCGACCGAGAGCGTCAAGCAGAGCGCGATGATGCACAACATCAGCGAGAAGCAGATCCTCGCGGAGCTGAACCGCGCCGCGGGATTCTAGGCAACGGCCAGGGATGGCCGAGCGCGAGCCGCTCCATAACCGTATTTAACGCTTGACGGGAGGGCGTCATGATCGACCGGATGCAGGAGCTGCTTACTGCCGAGCGCGCCGGAGTAAGGTGCCTGGCGAAGATGGCGGAAGAGGCGCCGGAGGGAGAGAAGAAGGAGTTCCTGACCTTCCTTCGGAACGACGAAGGAAGATTCTGCGCCGGCCTGTACCGGCTGATCCAGGCGCGGGAGGCCTCACCCAACCAGAAGGTGGGCGCCTTCGCGGAAAAGGTCCTTGCGCTCCTGGGCGAAGAGGAGCGCCTCGTTCTTCTCGTCAAGGGGCAGGTGTGGGTCGTCCGGAAGATCGACGAGATCCCCCAGTCGGAGATGACGGACGAAGAGAAGACGTTTTTCGCCGACATGCGGGAGGCCCACGTGGTAAACATAGAGGCGTGCCGGAAGTATCTCCCCCAGGGGAAATAGGGCTCGAGGAGGGCATATGCACGTCTCGAGCTGCCGGTCCGCCCGCCGGACGATCACGCGCGCCGAGAGGGGCTGCTTCCTCCTCTCCGCGCCGTAAGGAGGTTAGCCAGAATAAGTTGGACAAGATTGCGCCCAGATTTGGGTCAGATTTGCCTGCTCCGATTGAGCAAAACCGCAGGCGTAGCTAACGCTACGTCGAGGATTTTGCGAATGAGGAGCGGGCAAAGATGGCCCGAAGATGGGATGCAAGATGTTCAAGTTATTCTGGCTAACCTCCTAAGCCCCTGAAAAAATACGAAGCTCTTTCGGGGATCGCGCATCCCAGGTATGTCCGATCGGAAGGGAACGTGAATATTTCGTAAAGATCGAAGCAATTTGGATATAAAATTTTTTCTATTAGCGGAATGCGGTCAATCTACTAACGCTAAAGAGGACCGATGCACCGACCGCGCCAGCAGGCCGCCATCGTCGTCGATCCGCCCTGTTTCTTCTTCCCGCCGACAGTTCCGAAGCACGCCAGGAGAAATGAATGAGTCCGCCGGGGAGCCCCTTGGACTTGTCGCCGGAAACGTTCCCTCTTTTCCTGTATTGCCTTATGGCCACCCTTCTCGTCTACCTTCCCTTCCTCGGGATCGTCATCGGCGGGTCGACCGCCTCCCTCGTCCTGAACTTTTTCGGGAGGGAAAACCGGGAAGAAAGATCCTTGCGGCTTTCCAAGGAGCTGATCGAAACCATCACGGTAAATGAAAAATTACTGTTCGTCGCGGGCCTCCTCCCTTTTCCCCTCATCGCCTACCTTTGCGAGCGGATCCTCTCGGGACAGAGCCCCTTTCCGTGGCTCTCCTGGGCCCTCCCGTTCGGAGCCCTCCTTTCGGGCTGCGTGCTTCTCTCCCTGTACCGGTCCGCCCTTCGGCAGAAAGCGGATCTCTCCGTCCTGCGATTCCGGGCAGGCACGGCGGGCGATCTCGCGATCGTCGTTGGTTCCTTCCTGTTATTCCTCCTGCTGGGCACTCTTTTCAACCCGGACAAACTGCCTCTGATCCGCAGCAACCCGGTATTTATCCTTTCCTGGAAATCTCTCACGGGCTTTTTCTTATTCCTGGCCTTGTCCTTCGGGCTGACCGGCGGAATCGTTCTTCTATCCCTTGTCCGGCCTCCTACGGGAAAAGCAGAGCCGGACCCCGATTACCGCAAATACGTCCGATCCGTCGGATCAGCCCTCGCCCTTGCTTCCGCGCTGGCCGTTCCCGCGCTCGTCGTACTCGCCCTGATCAGCCTCCCCGACACGGGGCTCTCGGCGGAGGTGTTCGCCGCGGCGGCGATCGTCCTGCTCTTGGCGCTGTCCGTCTTCCTGGTTTGCTATCTCTTTCCGGAAGATCAGACAGCAAGGCCGGGCGCCCGCGTATCGATCCTGTTCGCCCTCATGTTTGTCGCCGTGCTCGCCGGCGACCGGGCGGTCGTGGGCAACGTCTTCCTCGGACGGGTGGCTCCCGGAAAACCTCCCGCGGCGGCGGAAACGGCCGTCGAAAAGGGGAGGACCGTGTTCCAGACCGTATGCAGGGCCTGTCACCTGTTCGAGAGCAGGATCGTGGGTCCTCCACTGAACGAGGTCGTGTCGAAGTATCAGGGGAACCTCGAAAAACTGAAAAGCTACATCAAGGACCCCGCCAGGGTGAACCCCGACTATCCCCTGATGCCGCAACTGGGGCTCAAGGACGAGGAGATCGACGCCGTCGCCCGGTATCTGCTGACGAAGGTCACGGGAAGAACGCCCCGGGAAGAGCCCGTCGCGGCAGCACCACCGGGTGTGGAAAAGGGGAAGGCGGTGTTCGACACCGCCTGCACGGCGTGCCACCGGTTCGAGAGCAGGGTGGTCGGCCCCCCGCTGAACCTGGTCGTGCCGAAGTACAGGGGCGACGTCGAAGAACTGAAAAGCTTCATACGGAATCCGGTCAAGGTGGACCCCGGCTACCCGTCGATGCCGAAGCTGGGGCTCAGGGAAGAAGAGATCGACGCCGTCGCACACTACCTCATGGCGAAGGTCAAGGGAGGCGGCTGACCGTTGCGGAGAACGATCGTCATCCTTGCGGCGCTGGGATATTTCGGGGCCTCCCTCCTGCTCGTGGCGGGGTTCGGATACCTCTGGCACCGCACGGACCCGGCTCCCGAACAGCCGATCGCCTTCCCCCATACGGTCCACGCCGGGAACCTGCGCATGCCCTGCACGTTCTGCCACGTCTTCGCCGAGCTGTCCCGGCACGCCGGCGCCCCTCCCGTGCAGAAATGCATGGACTGCCACCGGGCGATCGCGACCGACCGGGAAGAGATCAGGAAGCTCACCCGCCACTACGAGGAAAAGAGGCCGATCGAGTGGAAGCGGGTCTATGCCGTGCCGGACTTTATCTACTTCTCCCACAAGAGGCACCTGAGAGCGGGGCTGGAATGCTCCACGTGCCATGGGGACGTGGCCGGCATGAAACGGGTCCGCCGGGTCAGCAACCTCGTGATGGGGTGGTGCGTGTCGTGCCACAGGGCCCGAAAGGCGCCCCTCGACTGCCCCACGTGCCATAAATAAAGGGTTGAGAACGGTGGACGGATGAACAGAAGAAGCTTCCTGCGGTTCCTCGGGTGGATATCGGGTTCCACGGTGATGACCGCCTGCGGGAAGCGCGATAGCCGGCCGAAACTGACCTCCTACCTCCTGCCGCCGGAGGAGGGGATCGTCCCCGGGGAAGCCCGTTACCTCCCCACGACCTGCACGGAATGCCCCGCCGGGTGCGGGGGGCTGGCGAAACTGCGGGAGGGGCGGCCGGTCAAGCTCGAAGGGATTCCGGGGCATCCGGTGAGCGACGGGGGCCTATGCGTACGGGGGCAGTCCTCCCTGTATCGTCTCTATCACCCGGAGAGGCTCCGAAGTCCCATGGTGCGAAACGGCGGCAAGCATCAGCGGATGACCTGGGAGAAGGCGTTCTCGCTGGCGGCGGAAGCTCTCAAGGAGTCCCGGGAGAGAGGGCACAGGAACTTCTTCCTTTCCGGACGAACCACCGGTACCCTCTCCGCGCTCATCGACACCTTCTGCGGCAGGCTGGGGATCTTGCGGCTCCCCGAATTCGAAGTCTACGCCCACTCCGCCGTGAAGGAGGCGAACGGCCTTCTCTTCGGCAAACGGGACGTCCCCCACTACCGGATCGAAGAGGCCGATTTCCTCCTGACGGTCGGAGCGGATATTCTCGAAACCCACGTCACCCCCGTGGCCTACACCCGGAAGATTTCCCGGGCCAAGAGCCGGGGCGATTTCCTGTGGTTCCACGTGGAGCCCCACTTTTCGCTCACCGGGGCCAACGCCGACAGGAGGTTCGCCGTCGCGCCGGGTGGGGAAAGATATCTCCTGGCCTTCCTGCTCCGGGAGGTCGTGGAAAAGAGGGCTTCGAAAAGTCGCCCGCCCCGGGAGTTCATGGACGTCTTCCCTCCCTCGCCGGCGGAAGAGGTTTCGCGGAGCGCGGGGATCCCGGTCGAGGCTCTCCGGGAGATCGGGGACCGCCTCGTCGCCGCGAAGCGCCCTCTCGTGATCGTCGGCGGGGTCTCCGCGGCCCATCAGGGTGGCCTGGAGGCGGCGGTGTCAGCCGCCCTGATGCAATGGGCCACCGGGGCGATTCCGGAACGGGTCGACTTCGCGAGGAGCGAGAACTACCGATCCGTCGGCACGTTCCGGGACGTGGAGGAACTCTCCGCCCGGATGGGAAGAGGGGAGGCGGGGGTCGTGTTCCTCCTCCGGACGAACCCCGTTTTTTCCCTGCCGCAGCGCTTCGCGTTCCGGGAGAACCTCAAGAAAGCGAAACTCTCGGTCGGGATGGGCGATTTCCTCGACGAAACCCTGCGGGAGGCGGACCTGGTGCTTCCCCTCTCCCACTCCCTCGAGTCGTGGGGCGACGCGGAACCGAGAAGGGGGGTCGTCTCCCTCCTCCAGCCGATGCTCCCCCCCCTGCACGATACCCTGTCCGACGGGGACGCGCTCCTGGGTCTCCTCAGAAAGGCTTCCGGGGAGGGACCGGCGGGAAGCTACAAGAACCATCTCTTCGAGGCGTGGGGGAAGCGTCTCGGAGATTCCGGAAGGAGCAAGCTCCTCGAGCAGGGCTACGTCGAGGCGACCCCGCCGGGGAAAGCGATCCCTCCGAACTGGAAGAAGGCCGCCTCCGTCTTGAAAGACACGGGACCGGCGGGAGAAGTGGCAAAGCCCGTCCTCGTCCTTGCCTCCTCCCTGCGAACCTTCGACGGCCGGAGCCGGTCCCTGCCCCTCCTGTCCGAGATCCCGGACCCGCTCACCACGATCACCTACGGTCCGTGGATCTCCGTTACCCCGGATATGGCGAAGCGGTCCGGGCTCGAGGACGGGGACGAGGTGACGATCGCGTCCTCCGACTGGAAGGTCGTGCTCCCCGTGAAGGTCCAGCCGTACCTTCCTGAGGGGGTCTTCGTCGTCCATCGCGATGCGCTGGAATCCCCCCCGGTGCGGATGCAGGCGCGGACAGGGGAGCCTGTGGAATACATCGAGGGAGTCTCGTTCGCAAAGACGGGGAGGCAGGCCGCGCTCCCCATCCTGTCGGGCTCCTTCTCCCAGCAGGGACGAGGGATCATCCCCGACCCGGCCCACCTGGACGAGAGCCGCCGCCACAAGAGGTGGACCCTGTATCCCGAGCACGAGCACAAGGACTACCGGTGGGGGATGGCGATCGACCTGGATCTCTGCAACGGCTGCTCCGCCTGCGTGGCCGCCTGCCACGTGGAGAACAACGTGCCCGCGGCGGGAAAGGCGGACCACCTTAAGGGACGGGAGATGTCGTGGCTCCGGATCGAGCCGTTTTACGAGAAGGGCGAGGTCGAATTCCTGCCGATGCTCTGCCAGCACTGCGACAACGCGCCTTGCGAGACGGTCTGCCCGGTGTTCGCCGCCTATCACAACCCGGAAGGCCTGAACGTCCAGGTTTACGCCCGGTGCGTCGGGACGCGGTACTGCTCCAACAACTGCCCGTACAAGGTGAGGCGGTTCAACTGGAGGCAGCACGGGTGGCCGGAGCCGCAGCGGCTCATGCTCAACCCCGACGTGAACGCCCGGGAAGTGGGGGTGATGGAAAAATGCACCTTCTGCATCCAGCGGATCCGCGCGGCCAAGGACAAGGCCAAGGACGAGTCGCGCAAGGTCCGGGACGGGGAGTTCACGACCGCCTGCGCGCAGAGCTGCCCGACCGGGGCGCTGGTCTTCGGCAACCTCCTCGACGCGGAATCGAGGGTGTCCCGGCTGGCCCGTTCCGGCCGGGCCTACCGGGTGTTCGAATCCATCGGGACCGAACCGTCCATCCATTACTTGCGCGGGAAGCATCCCGGGCGGAAGACGTAGCGCGATGACCGACCCCGAAAAATACGCGCGGGCGGACGAGGACATCCTGAAGGCGATGGAGAAGCCGGGCCGCGCCTATCTCCTGGGCCTGGGCGTCACGGCGTCTCTGGCGGTCGGCGGCGGACTCCTTTGGGCTTACCAGATCCGGAACGGCCTCGGGGTGGCGGGGTACACCCATCCCGTCAACTGGGCCGTCTACATCACGAACTTCGTGTTCTGGGTGGGGATCGCCCACTCGGGAACGCTCATCTCGGCGGTGCTCTACCTCTTCCACGCCCGGTACCGGACGAGCTTCAACCGCCCGGCGGAGGCGATGACCGTCTTCGCGCTCATGGTGGCGGGGCTCTTCCCCCTCATCCACCTGGGTCGCTCCTGGGTCTTCTACTACCTCATCCCCTACCCGACGGAGCGGCAGCTCTGGGTCAACTTCCGGTCGCCCCTGATCTGGGACGTCTTCGCGGTGGGCACCTACTTCACCGTCAGCGCCGTGTTCTTCTACGTGGGGATGATCCCCGACCTGGCCATCGCCAGGCGGCGCCGCGAGGGGATCCGGAAGACGATCTACGCCGTGCTCTCCCTCGGGTGGCGCGGAACCGGGCGCCAGTGGCGGCACTACAACATGCTCTACCTCTTCCTGGCCTCCTTCGCCACCCCCCTTGTCGCCTCGGTCCATTCCGTGGTCTCGTGGGATTTCGCCATGAGCCTCCTTCCGGGCTGGCACACCACCATCTTCGCCCCGTATTTCGTGGCCGGTGCGATCTTCTCCGGCACGGCGATGGTCATCACCCTGGTGGTCCCCATGCGGAAGACTTTCAACCTCTACCGGTACATCACCGACGACCATTTCGAGAGCATCGCGAAAATTCTTCTCCTGACCTCGCTCATCGTCTCCTACGCCTACGTCATCGAGTTCGGGCTTGCCTGGTACAGCGGGAACATCTTCGAGACGGAACTGTTCCGGTACCGCGCCCTGGGGCACTATAAGGTCTTCTTCTGGATCATGGTCGCCTGCAACTCCATCATCCCGCTTACGCTTTTCGCGATGAGGCTCCGGCGCAACATCCCGTACCTCCTGATCGTCTCCCTCCTCGTGAACGTGGGGATGTGGCTGGAGCGGTTCGTGATCATCGTCTCTTCCCTGTCCAGGGACTACGACCCCTACGCGTGGAACGCGCTCATCTACCGCCCGACCTATGTCGAGGTGGGTATCACCCTCGGGGCCTTCGGGATGTTCTTCATGCTCTACCTGCTCTTCGTGAAGACCCTGCCCCTGCTCTCCATTTCCGAGATCAAGGAACACCTGTGAGTCCAAAGCCAATGATCTTCGACGGGAAGGAGGAGTTCGTGGAGGCGCTGCGCCGGCTGGTCGGCGAGGGGGTGCCTCCGGAGAGGATCCGCGTGCTCACGCCGTTCCCCCTCCCCGAAGTGGACAGGATCCTGCCGCGGAAACGCTCGAACGTCCGGTTCTTCGCGCTCATCGGCGCGGGGACAGGCACGATTACCGGGTTTGCCCTCACCATCCTGACGACCTTGAGCTGGCCCCTCATCGTCGGGGGGAAGCCGATCGTCTCCATTCCCCCTTTCATCATCATCGCCTTCGCCCTCACGATCCTCTTCGGGTCCCTATCCACGTTTCTGGGCTTTCTCCTGCTGTCCCGCCTGCCGAGCATCCGGAACATCCGGTCGAAGGAGGAATACGGAAATCGCTTCGTGATCCTTGTCGAGGAAGGACCGACGAGATGAAGGCGTTACTGGAAAAGAAAGGAAGCCTGGCCGTGCTTCTCGTCATCGCGGCGGCTCTCCTGGCCTTTGTCGCCATGAGCCCTCTCGCGGGAAGAGGAGGATCGCTCCTCCTGGCGCTCCTCTTCTGGGGAACGGTCGTGGAAGGATGCATCGCCGCGGCGGCGGCGGGCACCATGGTGAACGCCCGGTGGGTCGGCTCCGTCAAGAGGGAACTCCTCTCGGTGCGCCCGCTCCTCCTCCTGCTGGCGTTCCTCCTCCTCCTGCTGATTCCCTTCGTGGATTCCTACCCCTGGGCCGGCGGCCCGGGGCTCTGGCTTCGGAAGGACTTTTTCATCGGCCGCAATCTCGCCTTCCTGCTGCTTGCCTACGTCACGGCAGGGAGGTTCGCGGCGGCCGTCGAGGCGAACGGCGAAACGAAGACGGTCCGCGCCGCGACCTACCTCTTCGTCTTCGTCACGTCCCAGACCCTTGCCGCCTTCGATCTGGTCATGTCCCTCGAGTATCCGTGGTACAGCACGCTCTTCGGGGGCTTTTTCTTCATCGAGGCGCTCTATGCCGGCTTTGCCGTCTCGGCCATCCTGTGCATCCTGGTCCACGGAAGACCTCCTCGCACGGACGACCCGGATGCCCGGTCCTCCCTTTCGGATATCTCCGTCCTGATGTTCGGCTTCAGCCTCCTGTGGGCGGGGCTGTTCTTCGCCCAGTACCTCACCATCTGGTACGGGAACATCCCCGAGGAGGTGAGC
Organism: Deltaproteobacteria bacterium; assembly: GCA_016220005.1. GTDB lineage: Bacteria > Desulfobacterota > Deferrimicrobia > Deferrimicrobiales > Deferrimicrobiaceae > JACRIV01. The sequence continues at coordinate 56,703 of JACRIV010000025.1, read as the reverse complement.
TTCATCGCGAAAAGGACATCCGTATCGCCTTTCCGCGAGCTCGCCGTCTCGGTCCTCTTCCTCCTCTTCTTTCTCCCCTTCCCGGCTCTCCTGTCCACGCGGGCGAAATCGAACCCCTACGTGGTAACCGCCGTCTCCCTCTCCATCCTGTCGGGGATCCTGGTCGAACGTTACGTCTTCCTGGCTCCCGCGGTCCGGTTGAACCCCGGTGCGCTGGCGGTCGATTTGATCTGCCTTCTTTTCCTTTTTGTTTGCGTTGTATACAAGGAGTCCGGGGGAACGCCCCTTGATGCCTGAACCCGAGGAAACCCTGTCGGACATGGGCGCATTCCAGGCACTGGCGGGATGTCCGGCCTCTGTGATAGAATCCTGAAAAATCATTAAAACGGGGTTTTTGCGTCATGGATATCCCCCCGAGACTATTCGAAAAGCTCCTGTACATCTGCCCGGAGGGGATCGTCTGCAACGACAGGGAAGGAAACATCCTTCTTTTCAACGCCAGCGCCGAGCGGGTCTTCGGCTACACCCGGGACGAGGTGGTCGGGAAGGTCAACGTTTCCTCCCTCTACCCCACGGGAGGAGCCCGGGAAGTCAAAGTATGCCTCTACTCGGAGGATTACGGCGGGAGAGGGCGGCTGATCGACTACGAGACGGAGGCGCTCCACAAGGACGGGAGGAAGATCCCCATCCGCCTCTCCTGCGCCGTGCTCCATGAGGGTGAGAAGGAGATCGGAGTCATCGGGTTCTTCACGGACATCACCGCGCGCAAGGCCCTCGAGCAGGAGTACCGGGAGTCCGAGGAGCGGTTCCGCGGCATCGTGGAGTCGGCGAGCGACGCCATCATCAGCGTCGACGAGGACCGGAACATCGTGATGCTCAACACCGCCGCGGAGGCGATGCTGGGGTACACCAAGGATGAGATGGTCGGGATGAACTTCCGCCGGCTCATGCCGCCCAAGTACGGGGATAACTGGGAGCAGATCGAGCGCTATGCGGCCTCCGGCGACCCGCTCGTCCTCCGGAAGTACGTGGAGCTGTCCGCCCTCGGAAAAACAGGGAAGGAGTTCCCGATCCAGATGTCCATGGCGGAGAAGAAGATCCGGGGGAAGAAAGTCGTCACCGCCATCATCCGGGACATCTCCGCGCGCAAAGCCATGGAGGAGGAGCTCCGGCTCCTCTCGATCACGGATACCCTGACGCAGCTCTACAACCGGCGTCATTTCTCTTCCCTTGCCCAGAAGGAGCTCGAACGGGCCGCGCGGACCAAGGTCCCGTTCTCCATCATCATGATCGACGTGGATCGGTTCAAGAAGTACAACGACACCTACGGGCACAACGAGGGAGACAAGGTCCTCAAGACGCTGGGCAAGGTGGTCCGGAAGAACTTCCGCACGATGGATTCCTCCTTCCGGTTCGGGGGGGAGGAGTTCGTGATCCTCCTGCCCGAGACCTGCGTCGCCGGGGCGATGGTCGCCGCGGAGCGGTTCCGCATCCTCTTCTCCGAGGAGGAGTTCCGCCCGCTGCCCGGGAACCCGCCGGTCACGATGACCGTCTCCATCGGCATGGTCGAATATTACGAAGGTTACACGATCGACGACATGATCCGGTTCTCCGACCTGGCGATGTACGCGGCCAAGAACGGGGGGCGCAACCGTTCCGTCAGTTACGAATCCCTCATCAACCGGCCGGTCAGCTACACCGGCCCGGGGTCATGAAGACCCCCCCGGGGCCCTCCGGATCGGGATGATCCTCGAAGAACGCAAAGTCCCCGTTTCCGAAACGGAATGACGGGTTGCCACATCGTTTACAAGAAAGGTTTATGCAATGTGCCGCATGATCGCTTACGCTTCCGAGGAACCGCTGGACGTAGCGCCCTACCTGGCGAGCCTGGCCGATCTCTCCCGGTGTGGAAATCTCCTGGAACGCTGGGAAAGACGCCCGGGTGGAAACCATCCGGACGGGTGGGGGATGGCCTATCGCCACGGGGATGAAACCAGGATCGTGCGCAGCGGGAAACCGGCCGGCGCCGACCCCCTCCTTCCCGACGTCAGGGTGCGGACCGACCGTTTCATCGGGCACGTCCGGTACGCCTCGAACACCGCGACGGTGAACGCCGGCAACGCCCATCCGTTCCTTGCCCCCGGGTTGGCCTTGGCCCACAACGGGACGTTCAAGGGGAAGATCGGCGAGGAGGCGGACGGCCGCAACGTGAGCGACACGCTGGTCTTCCTCGAGCGGCTCACGGACCTGTGGCGGGAGCGAACCCTCCCGCGCCTCTCCGAGGTCCTGACGCAGATGCTCTGCGATCGTACGCTTGTGGGCGGCTATTCGGCCGCCAACCTGCTGATCCTCTCCGGGGGATCGCTGTTCGTCCTGCGTAACTACCGGAAGGACGAGGACTACTATACCCTCTACCTGCGGGCGATGCCGGGACAGGCTGTAGTGGCGAGCGAGCCGATCGACGACTCTTCCGACTGGCGGCCTCTGGGCAATGGGGAGCTTCTGGAGCTTCGCCCGGGGGTCCCGCAGTCCGTGTTCCTCACCGCAACCGTTTAGTCCGCCATGCCCGGGGAGATCGATCTCCGTTCCGACACGGTCACGCTCCCCACGCCCGGGATGCGCCAGGCGATGGCCCGCGCGAAGGTGGGAGACGCGCAACGCGGGGAGGATCCCACCGTCCGGGCGCTCGAGGGATACTCCGCCGAACTGTTCGGCAAGGAAGCGGCCCTTTTCGTCCCCTCCGGGACGATGGGAAACCTGTGCGCGGTCTCGGCGTGGACGCGGCCCGGGGACGTCATCGTGGCGTCCTCCGCCTCCCACATCGCGGGGCGGGAAAGCCCCGCCATCTCCCACCTTGCGTCCGTGTCCATCGCGGGGATCGACGCTCCGGGAGGGATCTTCTCGGCGGAAGAGGTCGCCCGGGAAATCGCTGCGGCGCCGTCGCGCACCCGTTCGAAGGTCCGTCTGGTCACCGCCGAGAACACCCACAATGCCGGCGGGGGTTCCGTATATCCCCTGGCCGCCCTGCGTCGGATCCGCCAGGTGTGCAACAAAGCCTCCATCCCGTTCCACATCGACGGCTCGCGGATCTTCAACGCCTCTGTCGCCTCCGGGGTGTCGCCCGCCTCCTACGGAAAAGTGGCGCACTCGCTGATGTTCTGCCTCTCCAAGGGGCTCGGCGCCCCCGTCGGATCGGTGGTAATGGGCTCGAAGGATTTCGTGGGGGAGGCGCGTAACGTTAGCTTCCGGGTCGGCGGGGGGATGCGCCAGGCGGGGATCGTGGCCGCGGGGGGGCTGTACGCGCTCAAGCACCACGTCGACCGGCTGGCCGAGGACCACGAGAACGCCCGGGCTCTCGCCCAGGCGCTCGAAGAGATCCCCGGTGTGGAAGTGGTCAACGCGCCGGTGGAGACGAACATCGTCCTGTTCCGCTGGATGACGCCCGCCATGGGGTTGCCCGATTTCCAGGAAGCGTTGAAGTCCCGCGGGGTCCTTCTGGACGATCGGGCCTTCCCGCTCTTCCGGGCGGTCACGCATCTGGGGATCGGGAAAAAGGACATCGCCCGGGCGGTCCGGGCGCTGCGGGAGGTGATGAGGCGGTAGCGGCTCGCGCTCACCCATCCATGGGTTCGCTGCGCCGCCCGCCTCGTCCTCAGTGCGGTTTCGAGTGCTTCGCGATGTCCTCGGCGACCTCACCCACCGTTTGCTTCATGAAGCGGTCGGCCTTTTTCCTGGCGCTTTCCCCCGTGGAGGGCATCTTGGAGACCCAGTTGGAGCCCTTCAGGACGAATCCCCCCGTCCCGGCGATAAGACGCTTGATCCCCCCGCCGCAGTGCGGGCATTTCGAGAGCGGTTGCTCCGTCACCTTCTGGGTCGTCTCGAACTCCCCGCATCGATCGCAATTGTACGCGTAAGTCGGCACGCCGTCCCTCCGAAAAGATTGCTGGCTGAATTATCTCACAATCCATCCGTGCCCGCCGCGGGAGAATCGGAGATAATACCGGGAGCGAGAATCCAACCGGTGGAGACATGTCCCTTTTCCTTCTGACTTTCTTCCTGGTCTACGGCGGCGTCCACGCCTACGCTTTCCAGAAGGCAAGGACCGCCCTGGGGTTCGGGTGGGGGACGTCGACTGCGGTAATCCTCGTCCTGGCGGCGCTCTGCTGCGGACCGCTTATCGTCCACTATCTCGGAGAGCACAAGCTGGAGACGGCGGCCAAGGCGGCTTCGTGGCTAGGCTACACCTGGATGGGGCTCCTCTTCTTCTTCACCTGGATGAACCTCGCGATCGACGCGCTCAACCTGCTCGTCCGCCTTGCCGGAGCGGTCTCCAGCCGGGGGGCCTCCGCGGCGATCACATACGGGAAGGCGCCGTTCCTGGCCCTGGCCGGACTGTCCGTGGCCCTTGGGGCTTATTCCTTCTTCGAAGCCTCCCACCCTCGGATCGAGCACATCCGGATCCGCACGGACAAGCTGCCGGCCGGAACAAATCGCCTCCGCATCGCCCAGATCTCCGACGTCCACCTGGGGCTGATCGTCCGGCACGACCGGGCGAACGCCATCGCGTCGGCGGTCCGGAAGGCGAACCCGGACCTCTTCGTCTCCACGGGGGACCTGGTGGACGGGCGGATCAACCACCTCGACGGCCTGTCGGAGATCTTCCGGGAGATCCGGCCGCCCCTGGGAAAATACGCGGTGACGGGGAACCACGAGTTCTACGCGGGGATCGGCCAGGCGCTCGACTTCACCCGCCGCGCGGGGTTCACCGTCCTCCGGGGAGAAACGGTGACGGTCGGGAACGTCCTGCGCATCGCCGGCGTGGACGACCCGGTGGGCCGGGCGTTCGGCCGGACTTCCGAACGCGGGGAGAAGGAGCTTTTGGGCGCAGCGCCCTCCCCCCTGTTCACGATCCTCCTCAAGCACCGCCCCTTCCTGTCGAACGTGACCCACCGGATGTTCGACCTGCAGCTCTCCGGGCACACCCACAACGGGCAGATCTTCCCGTTCCGCCTCTTGGTCCGGTTCTGGTACCCGCTCCTTGCGGGGCTGTACACTCCCGGCGACGGGGGCGCCCTCTACATCAGCCGGGGGACGGGGACCTGGGGGCCTCCGATGCGTTTCCTTTCCCCGCCCGAGGTCACCATCATCGATATAATCGGGCGGGGACACTCCTCTCCCCTGGTGGGGGACACTCCTCAACGTGGCACTTGAGATAGGAATGTCCCCCATGTCAGAGATGTCCCCGATTACCGGGGTGCGCGGAAGATGCGCCACATGGGGCCGCCTGTGCGGTGGAAAAGGCGCAGGAGCGGGGGACCGATGTGGGAGCTCCAGTCGCGCGCGCCGGGAAGGAACCAGTGCCGCCGCATCGATGCGGCCTCGTAGACCCGGCGCAGGAGCCACGCGGGATCGCCGCCGGCGAAGTAGAACCGGGGTCCCAGGAGGGACTCTCCAGGCGCGATGACGCCCTCGCTCGAGGCGATCCCCTCCTCCCCGTCCCCGGCGACGCCGCCGTCGGCCCGGAGCAGCGCAAGGACTCCTTCCGGCTCGATGGAGAAGGCAGGGCCGCCGAGGAAGACCGGGGCATCCGTGGCCCGCCGCAGCGCGCCCATTACCGTCACATGCCAGGGCAGGTAGCACCGCGTGCGGGGATAGGCGGCGTTGTCGAGGTTTCGCAGCGAGAGGCCGACCGCGCCCGGCCGGAACGCGGCTACCTCCCGGCGCAGGAAGCGGAGGGGAAAGGGGGAGAACCCCGCCTCGACGATACGGACCTGCGCCCCGCCCTTACTCAGGGCGGAGGCCACGTACGCCGCCCCCAGCGGGAAGATCGGCTCCGGGAAATGGTCCCGGTTGGCGGAGACGAGGAGGACCCGGCGCATGGGTTCATTATCCTACAACCTCTCCCCGTCTCTTGAAGATTCGGACCGGCCCGACGATTATAATGCTACCCATGGGGACTTTCGTGTTCGTCACGGACCTGCACGGGAGCCGGTGGAAGTACGAGCGGACGCTCGCCCTGGCGAAGGAACGCGGTGCATCCCTGGTCATCAACGGGGGAGACATGTTACCTCACGGGCGGCTGCACGAGGAGCAAGCGCGGTTCATCCGGGAATTTTTGGATGAACACTTCGCCGGGTACCAGGCCTCGGGGATCCGGCATCTCGGACTGACGGCGAACGACGACCTGCGCGTCCACGACCCGCTGTTCGAGGCGGCCTGCGCGAAATACCCGCTCGTCGAGAATATCGCAAAGCGGCGGGTGGAAATCGGGCCGCACGATTACATCGGAATGAACCTGGTGACCGATTTCCCTTTCCGCCTCAAGGACCGCGCAAGGATGGACGTCCGCGACTTCACCTTTCCTCCCCAGTTCGGCGATGGGATCCTCTCTCTGCCGGGCGGATGGGAAGAGATCCCCGACTGGCCGGCCTACGCCAGGGCGCTCCCCACGATCGAAGAGGAGCTCTTCTCCCTTCCGGCGCCGCGCGACCCCGGCCGGGCCGTCTACGTGATCCACGGGCCGCCGGCCCGCCTGGGCCTGGACGTCTGCCGGGGAGGGATGGAGGTGGGGTCCTTCTCCACGTTCCGGTTCATCGAATCGCTCCAGCCGCTCCTCACACTCCACGGGCATATCCATGAATCGCCGGACGAGAGCGGCGTCTGGTTGGCCAAGGTGGGCCGCACCGTCTGCATCCAGCCGGGACAGTCCTCTTCCGGGCTGACGGTGGTCGTGGGAGACCTGGAGTCGATGCGGTTCGAGCAGATGGTCATCGCCGCGGATTGAGGGCGTGAGGGCGTCCCCCCATGGGAGCCTTACTTGACGGCCGTGCCCTTGAAAAACATATAGATGAACGTGCCGTCGCCGTCGGCGGTCCTGTACAGGTCGCGAACGCCTTTCTCCCACGCCGCCTCGTCTTGAAGCCCCAGGCGCAGGGCCTGCTCGCGAACCCCCTCGATCATCGCAATGAAGGTGTTCTTCGTAAAACCCTCGACGAGACCCGGCCTGCACGCATCGACATAGACCGTCCTCGGCGAAACCCGGACGTCCCGGAACTTCGCCCCGGCCAAGATGGGGTAAAGCTGCCGCCCCATCAGCGCATTGCCGCCCAGGCTTGCCTGGACGTCGATCAGGCACTGGATCGCCCTCCGGGCATGCGGGCTGTCGGGATGGAAGTACGTCGACCCGTGGTCCCCTTCGATGATGGTGATCGTCCCTCCGCTTTTCAGCACTCTTCTCAATGCCTGCAAAGCTTCCTTGGGGTTGAGGAGATGTTCCAGGACGAAACAGACGAACACGTGGTCGAAGCTTTCGTCCGGGAACGGAAGATGGAAAATGTCCCCGCGCCGGAATGAGACGTTCTCCAGCCCTTCGGAGGCGATCCGGTCACTTGCCGTACGCAGGGAATCCTTCGATATATCGATCGCGGTGAAGAGGGTCTCCGGGTTGTTCCGCGCGAGGATCACGGTCTGCGCTCCGACTCCGCATCCCGCCTCCAGGACGGTGCTTCCCGGCGGATAGACCGTGTCGGAGTGCAACAACTCCGCCAAAGTCGTGGCCTGGTCTACGAGCCTCCGGTTTTCCCTTGTCGTATATCCGTGCACGTATTCCTTTTTCATCGGGATGCGAGGCTAACGCCGAGGTTAAGCTCCTTGGCGCGAGATTACGACCTCATAAACGAACAGGAGTGCGCCAAGCCAGCTTCAACCTGTAGTTAGGCTTCAAAAGTCGTCTTTTTCTTCAGGCTTCACATCTTTCACCTTGGCCATGGCACGCTCAAATTTCCTGCGACTTCCACGCTTGGCGCGCTCTTCCAGATACTCCACCGTCATCAGCGCCGACAACTTCTCCGCCAGCGCAGTGGTGATAAGTTGATTGATCGAAACGTCTTCCTTCTTGGCCAACTCCCGGATGCTTTTGTGAAGCGATGCAGGGAGGCGCAGGCTAATCGTGCTCATGGCAAACCCCCTATCACTCGCAGGAACCCTTTGGGCGTTACGACACGAACACCAAACTGCTCTGACCCCGAAAAATCTCGAACGTTATGGGTCACGATGAAATCACACATGGACTCTACGGCCAGCTCCAGAACATGATCGTCTTGTGGATCCTTCAGGAACGGCCGCCATAGAAAATGGATTTTCCGCCTGCGAGCCACGCTGCAAATATAGCCGAGAATGTCGTCAACATCCGCGTGGGTCAGTCCAACTTCCCGCGCGATCCGCTTTGCGGCGTCCTCGTATTCGACGATGAGCGGAACAGACATATTGATTTCAAAATCGCCGTGATCGAGTAGCATGAACAGTCTGTAGGACGCGCCCCGGCGTGAGCGCAGAGCAGAAATAAATACGTTCGTATCGATGACAATATGCCGCTTCATTTCGGTATCATATACGATACCATTTATCCCGTCAAGTGATTCGAAAAAAAGTGCAAGCCTGGTGCACCGTCTCGCAAATATCTTGGCATTCGAGCGCCGCTGCGGGCGCTCACGCCTTTACTGCAGGCGAGCCGTCAGCTTCGGCACGGTTCGACTCGATGTCCGGCAATTTACGTTCCCGGCGCGGCCCCGGAAAATGGTGGTATATTCCTTTCAGACCACGACGACCGGAGTCCCCATGCTTGACGTCCCGAGAATCGTCGTCCCTCCGCCGGGCCCGAAGGCCGCGGAGATCCTTTCGCGGGATTCCCGCTTCGTCTCCCCTTCCTATACGCGGGCCTACCCGCTGGTCGCCGCGCGAGGATACGGAACGACGATCGAGGACGTCGACGGGAACCTGTTCCTGGACTTCACCGCCGGGCTGGCCGTCTGCTCCACGGGGCACTGCCACCCGAAGGTTGTCGATGCGATCGCAGCCCAGGCGAAGAGTCTCATCCACATGTCGGGGACCGACTTCTACAACATCCCCCAGCCCGCGCTCGCCGAGCGGCTGGCCTCCCTGTGTCCCGGCGGCGAAGAGAAGAAGGTGTACTTCGGCAACTCCGGGGCGGAGGCCGTCGAGGCCGCCCTCAAGCTTGCCCGCCACGCCACGGGCCGCCAGTACGTGATTGCCTTCCACGGAGCGTTCCACGGCCGCACCTACGGGGCGCTGTCGCTCACCGCTTCGAAGACGGTCCACCGGCGGCGCTTCTCCCCGCTCGTGCCGGGAGTGGTCCACGCCCCCTACGCCTACTGCTATCGCTGCCCGGTGCAATGCAGTCCCGAGACCTGCGACGCCGACTGCGCCGGATGGATCGAAGAGATCATCTTCCGCCACGAGGTCGCGCCCGAAGAAGTCGCCGCCATTGCCGTGGAGCCGGTCCTTGGGGAAGGGGGCTACATCGTCCCGCCGGAGAAGTTCCTCTCCCGCCTCGAGGGGATCTGCCGGAAGCACGGGATCCTCCTGTTCGCGGACGAGGTGCAGACCGGGATGGGGCGCACGGGGAGGATGCTTGCCGTGGAGCACGGCGGCACCGTCCCGGACATCGTCGCGCTTGCCAAGGCGATCGCTTCCGGCCTGCCGCTGTCAGCCACGATCGCGCCCGCCCGCATCATGTCCTGGCCGCCGGGCAGCCACGCATCCACCTTCGGAGGGAACCCGGTCGCATGCGCCGCTGCGATGGCGACGCTCGAACTCCTTACGAGCGGGCTGATTGAAAACTCCAGAAAGATGGGAACGCGCCTGCTCGCGGGTCTGCGCCGGCTCATGGACTCCCACGAGCTGATCGGCGACGTCCGGGGCTTGGGGCTGATGGCCGGGGCGGAACTGGTGCAAGACCGGCAGACGAAGGAGCGGGCCGCCGAAGAGCGGAACCGGCTGGTGCGGCGGTGCTTCGAGAAGGGGCTTCTCATCCTGCCGGCCGGGGCCTGCTCGATCCGTTTGTCCCCCCCGCTCGTCGTTACCGGAGACGACATCGATACCGCCCTTTCCCTCCTCGACGAGGGCCTGCGGGAAATCTCCACCGCCCGGAAGCGGTAAAATGAAAGAAAGAACGCCGACGGGGAGACACACCATGCAGCCGCAGCCGGTCGCCGGCGCCCCCGAAATCCACCGCAACTTCATCGGCGGAGAGTGGGTCGACGCCCGCTCCGGCGCTGCCTTCGAGGACATCGATCCCGCCACCGGCGAGGTCGTCGGCGTCTTTCCCCGGTCGGGGCCCGAGGAGGTCCGCCGGGCGGTTGCCGCCGCGCGGGAGGCGTTTCCTTCCTGGAGCCGGACCCCTGCCCCCGTGCGCGGAGAGATCCTCCACCGGGCTTCGCTGCTCCTGCGCGCGGAAAAGGAGGAGATCGCCCGGCTCATGACCCGCGAGATGGGGAAGGTGCTCGTCGAGACCCGCGGGGACGTGCAGGAGGGGATCGACACCGCGCTCTACCAGGCCTCCGAGGGGAGGCGGCTCTTCGGCATCACGACCCCCTCCGAGCTTCGGGACAAGTTCGCCATGACGGTGCGGATGCCGGTGGGCGTGGCGGCGCTCATCACGCCGTGGAACTTCCCCATCGCCATTCCGTCGTGGAAGATATTTCCCGCGCTTCTGTGCGGGAACACCGTGGTCTTCAAGCCCGCATCCGATACTCCGGCCTGCGCCGCCCGGCTGGTCGCCCTCCTCGCGAAGGCGGGCGTCCCTCCCGGCGTGGTCAACCTCGTGTACGGAACGGGCGGGGAGGCGGGGGCGGCCCTGGTCTCGGAACCCGGCGTTGACCTCATCTCCTTCACCGGGTCCAGCGCGGTGGGCTCCGCGATCGCCGAGACCGGCGCCAGGCTCCACAAGAAGGTCTCGCTGGAGATGGGGGGCAAGAACGGCCAGATCGTGATGGACGACGCCGACCTTTCGCTCGCCGTGGAGGGGGCGCTTTGGGGCGCCTTCGGCACGACCGGCCAGCGGTGCACCGCCACCAGCCGGATCATCGTCCACAAGAAGGTCGTGAAGGAGTTCACCGAGACGCTCGTCGCCCGCGCGCAGGCTTTGCGAATCGGCAACGGGCTCGACCCCAGGACCCAGATGGGGCCGCTCATCAACGAGGCGGCGAGAGAGAAGGTCCACCGGTACGTGCGGATCGGGATCGACGAGGGGGCGAAGCTTCTGTGCGGAGGCGCATCCCATGAGGAGGGAGAGTGCACGCGGGGGTTCTTTTACAAGCCCACGATCTTCACCGACGGGGACCCGAAGATGCGGATCGCGCAGGAAGAGATCTTCGGCCCCGTGACGCTCATCCTTCCCGTGGACGATCTCGACCAGGCGATCGCGGTCCACAACGCGACCCGCTACGGCCTCTCCTCCTCGATCTACACGCGGGACGTCAACCAGGCGTTCCGGGCCATCTGCGACATCGAGGCCGGCATCACCTACATCAACGGCCCCACGATCGGCGCCGAGGCCCACCTGCCCTTCGGCGGGATCAAGGAGACCGGCAACGGCCACCGCGAGGGAGGCACGGCCGTCATCGACATCTTCACCGAGTGGAAGACCGTATACATCGACTATTCGGGCAAGCTCCAGAAGGCTCAGATCGATACGCCCGATCCAGGCGGTGACGGAGATAATTCCGCCGGGAAGCCGAACGGGTAACATCAAGGAACGAATGCAACTCCCGTCCCACGGCTTCGCGTGCGCACCCGAACAACGACAGGCGAGGAGGGTTGCAGGCGATGAAAGTTCCGGAGATTCTCGGGCGTGGCATGTCGGAAGGGGCGACGGCCGTATCGAAAGCGGGGAAGTACGCATACCTGTTGATCACAATCGTCGTGGACGACTTCTCCATCGTGAACTTCAAGTTCAGCCAGCAGTTCTCCATGGCCATCGAGGCAAAGCAGACGGCGGAGCAGCTTGCGCTCAAGGCCCAGCGCGACCTGGACCGCATCAAGGTGGAGGCGACGCAGAAGATCGCGCAGGCGCAGGCCGAAGCCGAGGCGCTCCGGCTCCAGAAGCAAAACGTGACCCACGAGCTGATCCAGCTGCGGCAGATCGAGGCGTCGCTCAAGGCCATCGAAAAATGGAACGGCCAGCTCCCCTCCATCACGGGGGCCGCCATCCCCTTCATCGACGCCAGGACTTACATGAAACAATGACGGCGGGGCGCAGCATGCGAAACCTGCTGGCCCCTTCCGCGCGGGCAAGACAGGTGCAGCTTCCCGTCTTCCTGGGCGCGACGTTCGGGATCGCGCGCTGGAATGGATCGAACGACTGATGCACGGTCTCCGGGCTCTCCCCGGTCAGGAGAAGAGCCGCTACCGCGGGAGGGTATCCGGGGAGCCCGTATCCTCCGTGATAACGCCGTAAAGGCTATTGCCAAACTTCGTTTTCATGGCCTTCCCCGTGGCAGGTGCCATTGCACCTCCTGGTCGCGGGGGTATAAACGACGGTTCCCGTCGAGTTCTGGAAGGTGTCGCTCGCCGGCCCTTCCATCTGCGGCGTGCCGAGGGACTTGAAGTGGTTCTGGGCCCCCGTCGTCGCGAGGGTCATGTTGTGGCACTCCGTGCACAGGGCGCCGACCTCTCCACCCAGGTGCAGCGCGTGGCGGCCGGAGAAGTAGCTGTTGTTCTCCGGAACGCCGAGCGCCGTGCCGGCCTTGTGGCACTGCCTGCATCCCGCGTCCGCGTTCACGTTGATGGCCCCCGTCTGCCAGTTCGGGGTCGTGATCGCACCGTGGCAGCTTACGTTCGAGCAGGCGAGAACGGTGAGGGTGTTGTCGAAGGCTGCAGCTCCCGCTTTCGCGTTGTACGGGAAGGGAGACTGGAAGGACATGTCTCCGGGGGGCACCCGTCCGCCCGCCCCGGGCCTCCCGTTGGCCCGGTTGTAGTGAGCGAGGGTCTGCGAGCCCAGCCCGTTGTGACAGGTGTTGCAGGAGATGGGTGTTCCGGCAGTGTTCAGGGCAATGTGCCCCGCGTGGCCCCCCGCGATGTTCGCATACGCCGCGCCCGCGCCGCCGTTCGGCGGGTTGCCGTGACAGGAGGTACAATTGGTCAGGGTCAGGGGCGATCCCGCGGCGTGGCACACGGTGCAAAGGGGCGCCGCGGAGACTGGCGAGGTTCCCGTGATCGCGTGGCAGTTCGAGCAGTTGCTCGTAAAGGCCGCCTGAGTCGCCTGAAAGTGGGTGTTGTCGAAGAACGGCAGGGCGTGATTCGGCGCCCCCGGCCCGTTGACGTGGCATGCGGCCACGACGTCGTCGGCGTTGGTGAAGGATGCGGAGAAACAGCTCGGGGCCCCGGACATGGGCCCGGCGCCAGGCCCCGTGACGTTATGGCAGATGGCGCAGACGACGCTCCGGTTCCCCGAATCGCGGTGGGACGCCGCGTAGTTCGGGAAGGGGCTCGGAGCGGCGAACCAGGTGGTCGGATGCGCCTTCGCCGCCGTGTGGCAGGTAGAGCACTTCGTGGGGGCGACGCCCCCGTCGAAGGAGATCGTCCCCGGGGTCCCGTGGCAGGTCTGGCAGAAGGCGAGGTTCGCCTTGGCGGTCAGGCCGTGGAAGCTCGACCCGCCGACGGCGGGATCGCGCCAGGCGGCGCCAAGGATGTGGGGAGCGACCTCCGTCCCGTGGCACAGGGTATTGTTGAAGCATCCCGGCGGCGTCCCCGGGGGAGCCGGAGAGGCTGGCTGGCGGGTGGAGTTCGCGCCGTTTTGATGGCATTGTCCGCAGACCGATGCGTTCGCCGGATCGGTGTTCGTGTGGGTCGTTCCGGGCCCCGCGGCCCGCCATGGACGGGGAGGGTGCGGGGCGTTCACGCCGTGGCAGGTAAAACAGGAGACGCCCGCGCCCCCACCGGAAAAATTGCTCCCGTGGCAGATCCGGCACGAAACAAAGCCCGAGCCGCCGGGGGCCTTCTTCGCCGCGGCCCCGTGCACCGCAGGCTGGGACCAGGTGGGGATGGTGCCGTGATGGCATGCCGCGGTGAAGCAGGAGACCTTGGCGATCCCTCCCGTCAAGGTGTCGCCGTGGCAAGGGGTACACTTGTCGGTTCCCGAGATGGCGAAGGCCGGATGGGCCGCAATCCAGCCCGCCGGGTGGTTTCCCTGCGTATCGGTGATCACTGCCCCGTTTTCGTTCCCCGTGGAGCAGCCGGCGACGGCCGCCGCCACGAGCAACAGGATCGGAAAAGGCGCAAAGCGCCTGGCATCAGCGGGTCTTGGCATCGTGGGTCCTCCTGGTCCGCAGGATCCGCCCGGTTTACCGGTGGCAGGCCCGGCATTTGGCGTTGTTCTTGTTTCCATGGCAGCGGAAGCACGACCCGGGGTCCAGCTTCCCGTCGATCCGGTGCTGGACGATGTAATCCCCCCGGTGCGGGAGCATCATGTCAGGGCGGTCCCCCATCCGGGTGTTCGGCTTCAGCTCCTCCTTCCTGGCGTGGCATCCTTGGCAGAAGGAGGGCCCGTGGCACGAGGCGCAGAGGTTCTGCCCCTGCCGGGCGTAAAGACCGTGCTGGCGGATGAATACATTTGAGTGCCGGAAGGAGGCGTAAGGCTTCAGCGCTCCCGTCGAGAGGCCCTCGTGGCACTCACGGCAGTCTGCCCGCCATCCCGCAAGCTCCTCCGGGTGTTTCGCCGGGACGGATGGCGTTTGGGAAATGGCGGAACAACCCGAGAACAGGGCAACGAGGATCGCCCCGAAAACGATCCCCTGGCGCACGCGTCGCATCATTTCTTCCCTCCCGTGGCGGACCCGAATGAAAGCGATGCCCTGATGAGTCCGGCATAGTCTTCCTTGAACCTGGGGCTCTGGGTGTACGTCAGGTCTCCTGCGAGCTGGAGGAAGTCGAGTACCTTGTATCCCGCGGATGCCACGACGTGGTGAACGTTCTTCTCCCCCGGCTGGTCCTTGAACTCCGCCTTGAAGCGCTGTGTCAGGGCGTCCAGCGCAAAGCGCCACTTCGCGGGGGAATAGGAAGCGAAGGCCCGGTATTCCTGGTACTCGTTCTCGTCCTTGTCCGCGGAGACGAGGGCCGCGGAGAGCCCGGCCACGTCCTTTCGGTCGTTGTAGCTGTGCCGGACCCCCAGCTCGCCGCGATTGGCCTTTCCGGGGTCTGTGAGGTCGTGCTTGATGTTCTTGAGCACCGCTTCAAGGGTCACGTTCTTCACCATTTCCCAGTCGAGGATGACGAAGAGGACCCGCACCTTGTCGTTGTTGTCGACGGTCGGGGAGAGGAAGACGGGATTCAAGGCGTTCTGGAACAGATCCTTGTACTTGTAGCTTTCGTACCCGAGCGCGAGATCCACAGCGGCAACGGGCGTCAGGCGGAGGACGTAGCGCTGCGAAGCGAGCGCCGAGGTGGAGATATTGTAGGAGGCGCGCCCGACCAGTTCGACGAATCCGCCCGGCCGCACCCACAGGTCGCCGCCGACCGTTTCCCGGTCATCTCCCTGGAAGTCCCCTTTCTCCTTCAGATAGCTCGCCCCGATCTCGGCGAACCCCGGCCTGGCGAAGAAGAGACGACCCCCGTAAAGGGAGTCGCCGGTCTTCGTCCCCGCAATGGAATGCTCGACCGGGACCCCCCCGTAGACCGCCATGCCCAGTCCCAGCGGGGTCCTGGCCTTGAGGAAGATCCCGTCCGTCATCTCCGCGGCGGTCCCCTCCGCGAAGAAGAACCGTCCCAGGCGCGCCTCCGCGTTTCCCGTCGGGTGGACGTATTGGAGATACGCGCTGGCAAGGTCTCCCGACCGGTTCCCGGTGCCGCTATCGTCCTGGAGGTCCAGCCTCCCCCATCCGTAGAAATGGAAGGAGATGGGGGTCCCGCCCAGGCCTCGTGCATCGGCGGAGAGATACTCGTAGAGGGGGGCGAAGTTCTGGCTCCCGGCTCGGGTTACTTCCCTCTCGAAGATGAGCAGGTACGTCCGGGAAGAGATGTTGATATCGGCGGCGCGGGAGGAGGTAGGAAGGAGTGAGGTCAGAAGAAGCAATGCGGTGGCGCATGAAAGAGTCGTCCGCTTCGAGGGGAATCCCCCCGCCTTCGAAGGTCCCATCGCTTTCCCCCAATACACATCTTGGAATGACTTATTCTCTCCGGTTCTCCGCCCAGGGGTCAACCAGAAAGATTTACCAGTAGAATAACGTTCTATCCTCAGCTTTTACGCCGGGAGAGCGGGTCAATAAATCCGGAAGGGGGCCCCCGAAATATGTCAGAATTAAACATTTACCACTTTATTGACGAGGGAATCATGAAATCATCGTTCGTTTCGCTTGCGTTCGGGGCTTCCCTCCTGTTCCTCGGGCTGGCCGACGCGCACGCCTTCGAGAAAGGGGGCTGCGGGGGCGGCGACTGCCGGGACTGCCACAGCCTCGCCCACGAGGAGGCGTCGAAGATCCTGCGGGGATGGGTCGACAACGTCCTGGCCGCCGAGATGAGCCCCGTCAAGGGCCTGTGGGTCGTGGACGTCCTGAAGGATGGAAAGAAATTCCCGGTCTATATCGACTTCTCCAAGGCGTTCCTGGTCAACGGACAGATCATCCGGTTCAGCACGAAAGAGGACATCACAGGCACCCGCTACATGAACCTGAACGCGAGCAAGACCGACGTCTCGCAGATCCCGCTGGATGACGCGCTCGTGGTCGGGTCGCCCTCCGCGAGGCGAAAGGTGGTCGTCTTCAGCGATCCGGACTGCCATTATTGCGCGAAGCTCCACGAATCGATCAAGACCGTCGTGGAGAGGACGCCGGATGTGGCTTTTTACATCAAGCTGTACTCGAGGAACAACGATCCCGCCACGGTAGAGCGGGCGATGGCGGTCATCTGCACCAAGTCCCTGAAGCTCCTGGAAGACGCCTACGCCAGGAGAGACCTCCCGCCGGCGCCGTGCCGGTCCGCGGCGGTCGAGGAAACCATGCGGCTCGCGGAGAAGCTGAACATCCGGGGGACCCCGGCCATGGTCCTCCCGGACGGCAGGATATCAGGGGGCTACCGGGGCGCGGACGCCCTGCAGAAGCTCCTCGAGGAGGGAAGCGCCGCCGGGGCCGGCAAGTAGGGCCTTTGGGGATGGCGGCGGCTGGAAATGGCCGACCGATTCCCCTTGATACTGATTCACGTTAGAATAATTTTGTTTACTACAATCCATTATCAATAATAAAAAGGGGGGGGAAACCGCCCGTTGTTCCATGAGCTGCTGAATTCGCTGGGGGGATACCTGCAGTCGGGCTCGGCTGTCGCCTACTTCGCCGTGTTCCTCGGGGGGATCCTGACGAGTTTCACGCCTTGCGTCTACCCGGTCATCCCCGTGACGGTGGGCTTCATCGGGAGCAGGAGCCAGGGATCGCGGGCTCGGGGTTTTTTCCTGAGCCTTTCGTACGTCCTCGGAATGGCGGTCATGTACGCTGCGCTGGGTAGCGTCGCCGCCCTGACGGGCAAGATCTTCGGCGAGGTCGGTTCGAGTCCCGCCTCCTATTTCATCGCCGGGAATGTATGCCTTCTCCTGGGGCTCTCGCTGTTCGACCTCGTCCGGCTTCCGCTGCCGTCCTTCCAGACAGGCGGCGGGCCGGTCCGGAAGCCGCCGGGGTTCCTGGGCGCTTTCGCGGTCGGCATGATTTCCGGGCTCATCGTGGGGCCGTGCACGGCGCCCGTGCTGGGCGCCCTCCTCCTCTACGTCGGATCGAGGCAGAACGTCCTCTTCGGGACGTCCCTGCTCTTCGTGTTCGCCCTGGGGCTGGGCTTTCTCATCCTTCTGATCGGGACGTTCACGGGACTGGTCGCCGGGCTGGCGAAAACAGGCAAGTGGGCCGATCGGGTCAAGAAGGGATTCGGTTTCCTCCTGCTGCTCGTGGCCGAATACCTGTTCATCGAGGCGGGGAAACTGCTGGCCTGAAGGGGGACCTTTCATGAAGCGTTTGCCGAAAACGGGGGTGGCCGCTCTCATCGTGGGGGTGGCGGGGGTGGCGGGCCTGGCCATGTTGCCTCGAGCGATCTCCACTTCGGGCGCGCCATCCGTCGCAGTCACTCCCGGCGGATGGACCGATTTCACCCTGGAGACGCCGGCCGGGGAACAGGTTTCCCTGAACCGGTACGTCGGAAAGAAGGCCGTTCTCCTCGCCTTCTGGGCGACCTGGTGCCCCCATTGCAACGCGACGATCCTCGATCTCAAGGCGCTCCATTCCGGTCCCCTGTCCGGGAGGCTCAAGATCCTGGCCGTCGATTGGAAGGAGAGCAGGGGGAAAGTGGCGTCCTTCGCCGCGGCGAAGGAGATCCCGTACACCGTACTGCTGGACACGGAAGGGCGGATCTCGCGGATCTACGGCATCGTGGGGATCCCCACATACATCCTCATCGACAGGGAAGGGAAGGTCGTCTACCGGGACAACGCCCTCCCCCCGTCCATCGAAAAATATCTTTAGAACAGCATCGCGGAGGTTTTGCACCGCTTCTGAATCAAAAAATCGCGCAACCCGAAACCAGGCGGTCTGGCGCGCCCATTCCCATGTTCCGGACGATTTACGCGGCCTTCTCGGACTCCTTCCTTTCGATCTTCACGGTGACGGGCACGGCGTTGCGAACGATGTCCATGACGGGAGAGGTCCGCCGGACGTGCTCCAATAGCTCCATGACCCGCTCCCGCGGAGCATCGCTCTTCACCCTGCAACTGAGCCGGATGTCCTGGTACCCCGGACGGACTTTGTCGGAAATCCCCAGGAAGCCCTGGAGGTCGATATCGCCCTCCATCTCCAGGTCCAGCGACTCCACCCGGATTCCCGCGGCGGCGGCGTGGTACGCAAACCCCACCGCCAGGCAGGAGCCCAGGCCCGTCAGGATCATTTCCACCGCATTGGGTCCCGTGTCGCTCCCCAGTAGCACAGTCGGTTCATCGCTCGCAAGAAGAAAAGGTCGGCTCCGGGACGTGTCCTCGCTCCCCGCCCCGGAAAAACCCTGGATCTTCGTCCGGCATTGCGCGCCGTTGACCCACGTTGTCTCCGCCCGGAACGTGAAACGGGCGAGCCCCGGATCCGCCTTGATCTTTTCGATCGTTTCGTTCAACTGGTTGACGTCGATGCCATTGAGGATCTTCTTCATGGTCCACCCCTCCATGAAACGCGAGCGCGCCATCACGCCTGGTTCTTATTAGATTACTCGGCGATTGCGGAGGTTCTCGGGGAAGAGGACACAGGAAAAAAGGGGTGCGAACCGGAGGTCCGCAGCCCCTTTGATTTTCATGGTCGGGATGACTGGATTTGAACCAGCGACCCCCTGGTCCCGAACCAGGTGCTCTACCAGGCTGAGCCACATCCCGACGGAAAGAGATATGCTACCAACGGCGCTAACGGGCCGTCAATATGTAGATGACCCCCATCACGATCAGCACCCCGCCGAACAGGCGCTTGAGGAGGATGTCCGGGAGGGAGACCGCGTACCCCGCGGAAAGGTAGGAGCCCGCGAGGAACCCCACGACGAGGAGGAGCGCGGCGGGGATGCTGACATGCCCCGCTTTGTAGAATTGAAGGAACGCGAGGATGCCGATCGGAGGGAGGAGCATCCCCAGCGAGGTCCCCGTGGCCATCTTCTGGCTGAACCCGAAGAGATAGACCATCGCCGGGATGACGAACACCCCCCCGCCGATCCCGAACATGCCCGACGCGGCGCCGGTGAACACGCCGACGAGCAGGAACCCGAGAAAGGAAAGTGACACGAGGCGCGTCCTCCGTTATAGTCCCAGCGGCTCGCCGCAGAGGAGCACGGTGATGTCCGAGTGCGGCGGCTTCCGCTCGATGATCGAGTAGACGCGGCAGATCCGCTGGGGGGAGCTGCAATCCTCGCAGAACCCGCTCGTCGCGCAGGGGGTCTTGAGGTTCAGCCGTTTCGTGTTCCGGGGCGCGACGGACGTCTTGATCCTCCGGATCGCGTCCGCCACGTCGGCGACCACCTTCTGGCCGCCCGCCACCACGAGCGTCTTCTTCGGGCCGAAGGTCATCGCGTTCGTCCGGTTGCCGTTCATGTCCAGGTTGACGAGGACCCCCTCGAGCGTCACGGCGTTGGTGCCGGTGAGGAACAGGTCGCAGGTGAGCTGGCCGAGCCGCGCCGCAGGCTTCTCCTGCGGAGGGACCTTCCCGTGGTCGAAGAGGGTCTTGCCGGATCCGGCCAGCGCCTCGTAGATCTTCATTTCCGCGATCGAGAGAGATCCCCCGAAGCCGATCGAATCCGCCTTCTCGCATTCCGCGAGCACGCGCTCCCGCACCTCCGCCGCGCCGGGAAGGTACGCGGCGCCGAAGCCGTTCTTTTTCAGCGCCTCGACGCACTTCTTCGCCCGCAGTTCAAGCTGCCACAGGCCGATCTCCACGCGGTTCACCAGTTTCTCCTCCTCATGGGGGACACTCATTAACTCGAGTACCAAGTTGAATGAGTGTCCCCCCCAGAGTGTCCCCCCCAGGATGTCCCCGCCGCTGTCGTGCCTGCATCCTCCCGTCATCGACCGTTATTCGGTCAGGATGCTCGCCGGATGTTCTGCCGCATCTCCGCGATCGTCTTCCCGTAGTCCTTCGTCCCGAAGATGCCGGACCCCGACACGATCACGTTGGCGCCGGCCCGGACGACCTCGGAGACGTTGTCCGCCTTGATCCCGCCGTCCACCTGGATGTCGACCGCAAGCCCGGCGCGGGAGAGCTGCGACCGCAGAAGCTCGATCTTGCCCGTCATCGCCGGCAGGTACGCCTGCCCTCCGAAACCGGGGTTCACGGTCATGAGGAGGACCATGTCGACGTCGGAAAGCACCCACTCGACCGCCGAAAGGGATGTGGACGGGTTGAGCGCGACGCCGGCCTTCTTCCCCAGCTCGCGGATGCGTGCCGCCGCGCGCTGCAGGTGAGGGGCCGCCTCCGCGTGGACCGTGATGACGTCCGCACCCGCCTCGGCGAACGCGTCGAGGTACCGCTCCGGCTCGACGATCATCAGGTGGACATCCACCGGGACGGCGGCGCACCCCTTTATCGCCGCGACCACCGGGGGCCCGATCGTGATATTGGGGACGAACCGCCCGTCCATGACGTCTACGTGGAGCAGGTCGGCGCCCGCCTTCTCCACCGCCCGGACCTCCTCGGCGAGCCTGCCGAAATCGGCGGAAAGCAGCGACGGCGCAATGTAGTAATCCATGGGACCCTCGTCTCCTGGTCGGTTGCGGACGATTCTACCACGGCCAGAGGGGGACATTCCTTAACTCCACACGGGGAACACTCATTAACTCCCATGGGGGACACTCATTAACTCGAGTACCAAGTTGAATGAGTGTCCCCCCCAGAGTGCCCCCCCCCAGCGCATTATCCCTTCCTCAGCAGCGCGGCGAAGAAGTAGTCGGTACCGTGCCGATGGGGAGAAAGCCGCACGCACCCTTCGGCCGTCCAGGCGTCCGTGGGCCCCGGCCAGTTCCCCGCGGCTTCCTTCCCGAGGAGAACAGCGCCGGTTTCCCGCCGGAACGCCTCCACCACCTCCTCGTTCTCCTCACGTAGCGGCGAGCAGGTGCTGTAGACGAGGAGCCCGCCGCGCGCAAGCGACGGCCAGACGTTCCGCAGGATGGCGCGCTGCAGGACCGCCATTCTTCCGGGGTCATCGGGGGCGAACCGCCACTTCGCGTCGGGGTTGCGCCGGATGACGCCCATGCCGGTGCAGGGGGCGTCCACAAGGACCCTGTGGAACCGCTCCGCCGTCCCCGGCAGCGGCGCCGCCGAAAAATCGTGCACCGCGGTCGTCACCTTCGGGACCCCCAGGCGGGCGAGGGTTTCCCGCAGCATCCTCACGCGCCCCAGAGAGAGGTCCGCGGCCACGATGCGCGCCCTGCCCCCGGAGAGGGCCGAAAGGTGGGTCGTCTTCCCGCCCGGGGCGGCGCATGCATCGAGTACCGTGTCCTCCGCGGCCGGTAAGAGGAGCGGGGCGATAAGCTGCGCCCCCTCGTCCATCACCAGGTATTCCCCTGTACGCATACCGGCGTCGGCGTGGGCCGCGCCCGGCTTTTCCAGGACGATTCCGTCCGGGGCGAACCGGCAGGAGGCCGGCTCCATCCCGGCTTCGGACAGCCGCGAAAGGAGCGCGTCCCGCGTTGTGCGGAACGGGTTGGCCCGCACGGTGAAGGGGGGCTTCGCCAGGGAGGCCGCGAGGAAGGAGGCCGCTTCCTCTTCTCCCAGGGAGCGGATCAGCGCATCGAGAAGGGGGAGCGGGGCCGACAGCTCCGCCGACTTCCGCTCCCGCCCTTCCCCGGCGGGAAGGAGCGGCGCGCTCCCCGACCGGGCCACTCCCCGCAGGACCGCGTTGACCAGGCCTGCGGGCTTCGGTCCCCGGACCCCCTTGACCGCGGCGACGGTTTCGAAGATGGCCACCCGCTCGGGGATGCGCGTGTAAAGCATCTGGTAGGCGCCGAGGCGCAAGGCGTTGCGTACGACGGCGTCGGTCTTCGTGAGCGGCCGGGAGAGGTGGGGAGAAAGAGTATGGTCGAGGGTTTCGCGACGCCGCAGCGTCCCCATCACAAGCTCGGTGAGGAGCGCCCGGTCGCGCGGGTCGGGCAGGCTCCCTTTCCGGAGCGCCTGGTCGAGGAGGATGTCGGCATACGCTCCCCCCCGGTCCACGCGGGACAGGATCCGCAGCGCCTCATCCCTCACCGCGATAGCCGGTCCCCCTTCTTCACGCGGCGCCCCTGGGCGTATTCCCAGGAAGACATCGCCTTGCCCCCCTCGGGCTGCACCATCCCGAGTGTGAGCGCCCTTTCGCCGCAGGCGACCACGATCCCGTCTCGTGCGACGTCGAGGATCTCGCCAGGGGCACCGGCCTGTTGGCCGGGGGCGGCGGCCGGGTCGCTTTCTCCCCCCCGGTTTTCGCACACCGCGGCGGAGAGAACCTTGAGCGCCTTCTCCCCGTGGGACGTGTAGGCGGACGGCCACGGGGTCATCCCCCGGATCAGGTCCCGCACCTCCCTGGCGGGGCGGGACCAGTCGATCCGCCCGTGTTCTTTCTTGAGCATCGGGGCGTAGGTCGCCTGCGCGTGGTCCTGGGGCGTCTCGATGAGCGTCCCTGCATGGAGCTTGCGGAGCGCCTCGGAGAGCGCCTCCGCGCCGAGGTGAGAAAGCTTGGGGAACATCGTCTGGGCCGTGTCCTCCCCCCCGATCGGGATCTCCCGGACGTGCAGCATCGGCCCCGTGTCCATCCCTGCGTCCATCTTCATGATGGTGACGCCGGTCACCTTCTCTCCCCGGGCGATCGCCCAGTTGATCGGGGCGGCCCCCCGATACTTCGGCAGGAGGGAGGCGTGGACGTTGATGCAGCAAAGCCTCGGGATGTCCAGGATCGATTGGGGCAGGATCTGTCCGTAGGCCACCACGACGATAAGGTCCGGCTTCTCGGCGGCGATCCGCGCCACGGACTCGGGATGTCTCGCCTTCTCGGGCTGGAACACCGGCAGCCCCAGCAGCGAAGCCTCCGCCTTCACCGGCGGGGGTGTGACTGCCTGGCCCCTGCCGGAGGGGCGGTCGGGGTTGGTCACGACGAGGGTGACGCTTTCGGATTTCGCCAGTGCGAAGAGCGAGGGGACGGCGAAAGCCGGAGTCCCCATGAAGACTGCGCGGAAGGGGTGCCTCACCTCGCGGGAGTAGCGGAGGCGGGGATCCGGTCGATGAAGAGGATCCCGTCGATATGGTCGATCTCATGCTGCAGGGCCCGAGCAAGGAAACCGCGCGCCGGGATCTGCACCGGAGCGCCCTGTTGATCGAGCGCCCGGACGAGGACGAACTCCGCCCGGGGGACAACCCCTTCCACCCCGGGAATGCTCAGGCACCCTTCGGTCCCCTCCGCCAGCCCCTTCCGGTCGACGATCTCGGGATTGACCAGCGCCAGCGGGGCGCTCTCCTTCTCCGCGGGGGAAACGTCCACGACGATCACCCGCTTCCCGACGCCGATCTGGGGCGCCGCAAGGCCCACGCCGGAGGCGGCATACATCGTCTCGAACATGTCTCGGATAAGCTCCCGGACCTTGTCGTCCACCCGGGAAACGGGGGCAGCTTTTTTCAGCAGGAAAGGATCAGGATAGGTGAGTATCGGCCGCAGCATTCGGATTTCCCTTGTTCACCGGATAGAACCGGATGACGTTCTTTCCGCTCTCCTTGCCCCAGTATAGCGCCCGGTCCGCGTTGCCCACAAGGTACTCGGCCGAAAGATCCACCCCCGGGAAGACCGAGGAGACCCCGAAGGTCGCGGTCACCCGGACCGGCCCCGGATCGAGGACGAAGACGCTCTCCTTGACGATCTCGTGCGCCCTGCCCGCGGCCTGGAGCGCCTGCGGCCGGTCGGCGTCCACCAGGAGCCACGCGAACTCGTCGCCCCCGAGCCTCGCGACCGTGTCGTAAGCCCTCTTCGCCTTCGAAAGCATCGTCCCGAACTGGCGGATCACGTCGTCCCCCGCGGGATGGCCGTATGCGTCGTTCACCTTCTTGAAATCGTCGATGTCTACAATGATGCAGGAAAGCGGCCGGCCGATGCGGCGGGCCATCTCGACGTTACGGGCCAGGTCCATGGAGAAGCGCCGGCGGTTGGGCAGGCCCGTCAGGTCGTCCAGCATCGCCTGGTCGCGCAGCGCCCGGTTGGCGGAAAGCAGGGACTGGTACAGGGAGCCATAGCGGAGGAGGGGGGCGATCTTCTCCATCAGCGATTCCGGATGGATGTCCGCGGAGATGACCTCGTCCGCCCCCGCCGCGCGGAACTTGTCGGCCCGCAGGAGGGCGGAAAGACCGCCCACCAGGACCACGGGGACGCCGACGGTGCCATCGCGCTCCCGGAACCGGCGGATGAGGTGCATCTCTTCGGCGGCGTTGCCGTGTTCGCCGAGGAGCACGCCGGAAAGCTTCAGGCAGGGGAGCTGCGGATCAAGGAGCCGCGACCACGAGGAGGTCTCCTCGATGCAGTATCCCGCCGCCGTCAGGAACGGAGCCACGCGGCGCAGCACGGGCCACAGGGGCCGGGCGATCAGAACGGTAGTCGGCAACCTTGGATCCCCGTCGCTTGCCAGGGGGATATTTTTTGAACAGGTCATTATCAATTATTGTCGATAGGAAAACCAGAGGAAAGGGCGCGGCGTCAGGAGGGGCCGCGTCCCAGGACGTTGGCGTTCTTGAGGGCCACCGCGGCCGCGTTCCCGAAGGCATCCAACAGCTCCAGGTCCTCCTCCGCGAACGCTTGCAGCTCATAGTGGTCGAGGTTCAGCACCCCCACGATGTCGCTGCCCCACTTGATCGGGACCGCCATCTCGGACTGCACCTTCGGGTTGGCCTCCACGTAGCGGGGGTCCAGGCGGACATCGGGGACCAGGACGGGCTTCCCCTCCATGGCCACCCACCCGGTGATCCCCTCGCCGAGGCGGAGCCGCATCTTCGCCTTGACCCCCTCCCCGAGTCCCCGCTCCGCCTCGATGCGCAGGACGCCGGACTCGCTGTCGATGAGGATCACCGAGCCGCTGGAGGCCCCCATCAGCTCCGTGGCCCGATCGACGATGAGCTGGAAGAGGACGGAGGGGTGATGCTCCTCGGCGAGCGCCCGGCTGACTTCCAGGATCGCCGCAAGCTTCTTCGCCTTCCGCTCGAGGCGGGCGACCAGGTGGGCGTTCTCGAGCGCCACCGCGGCGAAATTGGCCATCACCGAAAGGAGCTTCAGGTCGGCCTCGGAGAGATCCCTTCCGTCCAGAGGAGTGGCAGCCGCCAGCACCCCGGCCATCCCGGAAGGCCTCTTGACCGGGGCGGCGAGAAACCCCCGGACGTTGAGGCGGCGCATCAGCCGCAACAGCTTCCGGTCCGATCCGATCCGCCCTTCCGAAACGATCATCCCTTCCCCGCTGGAAAGGATCTGGGAAAAGACCGAGTCGTGCACCTCCTGGTGGTACTTCTCGAACTGCCTGGTGCGGGGGATTCCCGCCGCCGACCGGGGGACGAGGTATTCTTGGCCGGGCATCGAAAGCAGCAGGACGCACCGCTCCACGCGAAGGATGGATGTCGACGCGGAGACGATGAGATCGAGGCTGTGCTGGACGTCCCCCGCCGCGGTACTCATCGCCTGGGAAACCTCGTAGAGGCCCGAGGTCAGCGCGCCGGCGAGGGAAATCTCCCGGGCGGAAATCCTGTGCCGCTTCCCCCGCAGCGCCTCGTAGAGAACCGAGAGGACCGTCATCACTTCCCCAGAAGCCGACGCACCGTTTCCTTGAGCTCCCTGACGTCGGCCGATTTCACTATGTAGGCTTCCGAAGCCCAGGTGTTGAAATCCTGCTTGAACTCGCCGAAAGCCGTAAGGAGCAGGACGGGGATCGCCGGGTGCTTCTGGCGGATCCGCCGCAGCACCTCGATCCCGTCCATCCCGGGCATCATCACGTCGAGCGTCACGAGGTCGGGACGGAACGACTCGACCTTTTCCAGCGCCTGGAGGCCGTCCTCGGCCAGCTCCACCTTGTACCCCAGCTCGGTCAGCTCGTCGCGGTAAAGCTCCCGGATATTCTCCTCGTCGTCCACAATCAGGATCTTCTTCATCGGATGACCTCCCGCTTCGCCGGCCTTAGCCCGCATTTCTCGCCAGGCTTCTGCTACGGCGGCGGATACGGGCATGTCTACTGCGTTGCGCTCGGTCGGGCTCCTCGACGTAGTTTAAACTACGCCTCCGGGGCCCTCGGTCGCGCGCCTTGTATCCATGCCCGTCTCCACCGCCTCGCTACGAATCCCGGCGAGAAATGCGGGCTTGCCGGCTCCGCTCTCCCCTTTTGGATCCCTTTTCTTCCCTTCCCGCGGCCTCGCCCCATCGTGGGCGGAGAGCCGTGTCGATCCCCACCCGGGTGAGTACGCGGGAAACCACGAAATCGACCATCTCCTCGACCGACCCGGGGTGGTGGTAGAACCCCGGGCAGGCGGGGAAGATCTCCGCCCCGGCGCGGGACAGCGCCAGCATGTTCTCCAGGTGGATGGAGGAGAGCGGCGTCTCGCGCGGGACGAGCAGGAGCGGCCTGCGCTCCTTGAGCGCCACGTCGGCGCACCGCTCGAGCACCGAGGAGGAGACGCCGTGGGCGATCCGGCCGAGCATCCCCATCGAGCAGGGGGCGATGACCACCGCGTCCGGGGAGTTGGACCCGGAGGCGAAAGGGATCCGGAAATCGTCTTCGGCGTAAAGACGGCACGCTCCCGGCGGCGCCGAGAGGAGCGCCGCGATCCACCGCTTCCTGGCCGGGAGAGAAGCCGGAGGCGGGGCCCCCGGCAGCTCCGCCGCCATGATCTCCCACGCCGTCTTCGTCACCAGGAGGTGCAGCTCCGCCCCGGAGGACAGGATCTCCCTGGCGGCGCGGACCCCGTAGATCGCGCCGCTGGCTCCCGATATGCCGAGGAGGATTTTCATGCGAGTCCCCTTCATCCTGTGGCGAAGGCGGGTCATAGCGCCAGGTCGAAGTAGGTGAACAGGCAAAGCGCGATGCTCACGACCCCGTTGAGGTTGAAGAACGCCACGGAAAGCCTCGACAGGTCGTCTTCCGAGAGGATCGCATGCTCGTAGACGAGCACCGCGACGCACACTCCCAAACCGGCCAGGTACCACCCCCCGAGCCTGAAAATATGATATCCCAGCAGGAGCAGCCCTGCCATGACCAAGTGGAACGACCGCGCCACCCACAGCGATTTCCTCACGCCCAGGAAGCGGGGGATGGAATGCAGCGCCTCTCTCCGGTCGAACTCGATGTCCTGGAGGGCGTAGAGGACGTCGAACCCGGCCACCCAGGACACTACGGCAAAGGATACGGCGAGGATCCTCGGATCGAACGACCCGGTGACGGCGATCCAGGCGGCCATCGGCGCCGCCCCCAGGCACAGCCCCAGGACCACGTGGGACGCCCAGGTGAAGCGTTTCGTGTAGGAGTAGAAGAACAGAAGAACCAGCAGGACCGGGGAGAGCTTGAGGCACAGGGGGTTGAGCTTCGCGGCCGAGAGCACGAGGAGCACGACCGACAGGAAGATGAACACCGCCGCCATCGGCTTGCTCACCTGCCCGGCCGGGATGGCCCGGCCCTTCGTCCGGGGGTTCCTCGCGTCGATCTCGGCGTCGGCCACGCGGTTGAACCCCATCGCGGCGCTGCGGCCGCCGATCATCGCGAGAACGATGTAGAAGAGCGTCTTGCCCTGCGGCATCCCCCCGGCGGCAAGGAACGCCCCCATCAGGGCGAACGGCAGCGCAAATACGGTGTGCGCCACCTTGATCATCTCGAGGTAGACCCCGACCCGCCCCAACATCTAGAACCCGTACTCCTTCCAGCGGCGATTGACGAGCGCGACGACCTCTTCCGCCATCCGGATGTCCTCGGGCCACTCCCGCCCGAACCCCTCGGAGGCCCACTTCCGCGTCGCGTCGATCCCCATCTTCGACCCGTAGTGGGGGATGGGCGAGGCATGCTCGAGGGCGTCCACCGGCCCCTCCACGATCATGACGTCGCGCCGGGGGTCCACGTTGTTCCCGATCCGCCAGAGCACCTCGGAGAGGTCCTGGATGTCGACGTCGGCGTCGAAGACGGCGACGAACTTCGAGAACATGAGCAGTCCCAGCCCCCACACCGCGCTCATGACCTTCCGGGCGTGGCCCGGATAGCGCTTGTCGATCGCGAAGAAGGCGAAGTTGTGGAAGATCCCCTCGATCGGCAGGTTCATGTCGACCACTTCCGGGACGATCTTCTGCAGGAGCGGGAGGAAGATCCGCTCCGTCGCCTTCCCGAGGTAGACGTCCTCCATCGGCGGCTTGCCCACGATCGTCGCCGGGTAGATCGGGCTCTTCCGGCGGGTGACGCAGGTGAGGTGGAAGACGGGGTACTTGTCGGCCAGCGAGTAATACCCCGTGTGGTCCCCGAACGGTCCCTCCGTGCGCAGCTCGTCGGGGTCGACGTACCCTTCCAGGATCACCTCGGCGTGGGCGGGCACCTCTATGTCGCAGGTCCTGCAGCGGACAAGCTCCACCGGTTCCTTGCGCAGAAAGCCCGCAAACATCATCTCGTCCACGTCCTCCGGAACCGGCGCCGTCGCCGCGTAGATCGTGGCCGGATCGCCGCCGAGCGCGACCGCCACCGGCATCCGCTCGCGTTTCTTTCGGAACCCCCGGTAGTGCTGCGCCCCGCCCTTGTGGAGGTGCCAGTGCATCCCCGTCGTCGTCTCGTCGTAGACGTGCATCCGGTACATCCCCACGTTCCGCCGGCCGGTCTCGGGGTCCTTCGTGAAGACGAGCGGAAGCGTGATGAACGGGCCGCCGTCCCCCGGCCAGGTCGTAACCACCGGCAGGAAGGAAAGGGACGGCCGATTCTCCTCCACGATTTCCTGGCACGGGGCGGAAGACACCGTCTTCGGGACGAAGTCGGCCAGCCGCGCCAGCTTTGGGAGCATCTTGAGCTTCTCGAGGAGGTTCGTGGGGATCTCCGGCTCGATCACCTCCCTCACCCGCTCCCCGATCTCGTCCAGGGAGGAAACGCCGAGAGCCAGGCACATCCGGCCCATCGTACCGAAGAGGTTCATGGCGAGCGGCACCTCGCTCCCCCGGACGTTCTCGAAAAGAAGGGCCGGGCCGCCCGCTTTCACCGCCCGGTCGGCGATCTCGGCCGCCTCCAGTCCGGCCGATACCGGGGCCGTGATCCGCTTGAGCTCCCCGCGGGCCGAAAGGGCGGACAGAAACTCCCGCAAGTCCCGGAACGCCATCGTTTCTCCTTCAGGGGAGATGGAATGGGGAAATCATACCACAGGGAGACGGAAGTCCGGCCCGGCCGGCGTGGTACAGCCCGCGGCGCAGCCCCGGAGGCGAAGCGCCTGCTGCACAGGACACGTGACCGTGTATATTCGTTCGCGTACCTAGTGCACCTAGGAGAGGGCGGCCTCGAGGCGGTCCAGCTCGGCCAGGGCTTTCCCGATCTTGTCCCGCCGGTCCCCCGCCCCTTCGACAAGGCCATGGATCGTGGCGAGCTCGTTCTGCATGAACGCAAGGGCCTGGCGCGCCAGGTCGCCGATCGACCGGTTCACGGCATCGGCCCATTGGGAGGCCAGCCGGGAGAGGTTCTTCTCCACCTCCCAGACGATCTGTTTCCGGAACTGGCGGAACACGAGGGGACGGAAGACGCTCATCGGGATGAGGAACCAGAGCAGATCGATCTGGGTGTCGAAGGTCTTCCCCACCCGGACGTCCGGTCGCGCCGGCTCCTCGATCTCCGCGTGGAACTGTGCCCCCGTGAACGAGATCCCGAGGGCGCGCTCGATCTCCTTGGCCAGCCGGTCCTGGAATGCCCGGACCGTCCGCTGGAAGCTGGACTGGGCCGTGACGAGAAAGCCAGCCAGGTGCGTTTCCCCATGGAATGAGACCTCCGCGAGTTCCTCATCGAGGGCTTCAAGCAGCCATTCCCGGAACTTCCCTGTGACTTTCGCCAGGTTCCCCGTCCACTCCTCCCCGACCTCCCGGAGCCGGCGATCCATCCGTTCCCGGATTTCCCGATGGTAGGAGTGGAACTGCTCGCCGGCGGCCGTCCGGACGCGCGATTCCAGGTCGCGGACCTGCAGCCCGATTTCGCTTTTCACGGAGCCCAAGTCCCGGTCTTCGTGTGTCAGGACCTCCCGAAGCTCCTCCCGCGCCTTCCCCGCGGCTTCGGCGGCATGCCGCGCCAGCGCCAGGTACTGCCGGCAACCGCCGATGAGGAACCGGATCTTGTGGGTGACGATCTCCTCGAACGTCTCCTCGCGGCGCTGGACGATCCGTCGGGACAGGTGTTCTCCGACCGCGCCCCGCAGGGGATCGAAGCCGGGGCGGTTGGAGAACGCCAGGATCGGCACGTTCTTCTCCGTGTGCCGGACGACCTGCTGCTTCGTGAACTCCACGACCGCCTGGAGCTGGCCTGCAGACACGAGGTCGGCCTTCGTGAGCAGGATCGCCGTCTCGGGGGTGTGCCGGAACACCTCCACGAGCAGATTCAGGTCCTGTTCGGAGAGAGGATGGTTGACGCTCACGGCGACGAGCGCCCCCCCGACTCTGGGGAGCCAATCCATGGAGACCTTCGTGTTGTGGGCGAAGACGCTCCCCAGTCCCGGGGTGTCCACGAACCGCATCCCCCGGAATCCCTCAAGGGCCGGGAGCTCCACGTCCACGATCGACACTTCCTTGACGTTTCCGGGATTTCGCTGCTCCGTCACGAATTCGGGAAGGTCGGCAAGCGGGATCTCTTCCACGCGACCCGACAGGTACCGTACGAGCGCCCGCTCCGCCGGGCCATGTCCGATCCGCGTGATCACCGCAGTGGCGGGAAGGACGTTGACGGGCAGCACGTCCCTCCCGATGAGGCCGTTCAGGAACGAACTCTTGCCGGCCTTGAACTGGCCGAGGACGGCGACGTCCACCACGCCGTGCTCCCGAAGAACCTCCTCCCCGGCCTTGAGCTGGGGGAAAAGGGAATCCACGTGGAACTCCCGGCAGATCCGTTCAAGGCGCAGGATGACCGCCTGCCGGGAATCCGTGGCATCCGTCCTCAAATCCGCGGAATCCATCCGGCCGGCCCTCCTACTTCACGATCATCACCGTGCATGGAGACAACCTCGTGAGGTTCTGGGAGGTGCTCCCCCAGATCCTGTCGTAAAGGCTGGAGAGACCCATGAAACCGATGATCATCAGGTCGAATTTCCCGGATTTCGCGTACTCGATGATCGTCTGGACCTCGTGTCCCGAAAGGATCTTGACGGTGAGAGACACCCCGGCCTTCTCCGCTTCCGCGTTGGCCCGTGCCGTGAGCTCGTCGAAGAACGCCTTCATCTCGCCGCTTGCTTCCATGACCTCGCCGACGGTCGCCGCATAGACCGGGAGCTTCTCCTTGACCGATACGCAGTGGACCGCCCCCCGAAATTTCGCGGCGACGGACAACCCGACGGAGAGCGCTTTCCAGCCGTGCTCGGAACCGTCGTGGGCAACCAGGATCTTCGTGAACATCATCTTTTCTCCTTATGCACTCTCTCCGGGATCGCCTCGAGGATATACGTCGCGTCGGGTGGTTCCGGCTCGAACCAGCGCTGGGCGATGAACGTCGGCACCACCGCGGTCAGAATCACGGTCGCCACCAGCAGGGAGAACTGGGTCTGGTTGATGTATCCCGCCGACAGGCCGTACATCGAGGAGATCGTGCCGAACGTCAGCCCCGTGCTCATCAGGAGCGTCGTGTAGGAGGCATCCTCCGGGGCATATTTCCGGGCCAGGGGATAGACACCGGCGATCTTGGCCACCATCTTCACCGCGAAAAGGGCCCCGAGAATCCCCATGTTCGCGGCGAGGTCGTGGAGGTTCACGTTCATCCCGCCCTTGATGAAGAAGAAAGGGGTGACCATCGCAAACCCGATGACCCGGATCTTGCGCTGCAGGTCCCGATTTCCGCGGAAGTAGCGGGACAGAGCCAGGCCGAAGACAAACACCGGAAGGACGGCGTGGCTCTTGCCCAGCTTCGCGATGTACATGAAGACGAACAGGAGGAGGAACAGGAACTTGACCTCCGGCTCGATCACCCTGTTCCCGAAGCGCTTGAAAAGGGACGGGATGAACCGGGGACCCAGCCAGATCAGCGTCGCCGAGACAAGAACGAAGACGATGGTATAGACATTCCCTTCCACGAAGATCAGCGCCGCCATCCCCAGAGCTAAAGCTGTTTCGTTCATCTTTTTTCCTCCCTCGTCGCGGCCGTTCCCGTCGTCCATGGCTCCCGCCTTGGCCGTCGAAAAAAAAACTCCTGCGACGTGTCGTCATCGCAGGAGTCATTAGCCGTCCGGTAAGACAGGCGGTTTTTAGGCGAACTCCATCGCCCCTTGATCGAAACAAAACATATCACTTTGTCCGGCGCGAGGTCAACCCTGCTTCCTTTTCTCCTTGGCAAGTACACGATGTACGAGCGGAGGGAGTCGGCGTCACCATATTTCGAGTTCGAACCGCTTGTATCGGCGGATCATCTCGAAGTCCGTCCGGTTGGAAGAGATCACGGTCGCGCCGTGGCTCAGCGCGGTGAGGACGATCAAGACGTCGAAATGCAAGTCTCGCAACTTTTCCGGGGAGAAACCCTTTTCTGCGGACAACCGGGTCAGCAATCTTCCCGATTCGAGCCAAGCGCCTTCAGAGGGCGTCAGGAGAAGCGAATTGCGGGCCAGCGCCTCCACGAAATCCCGCTCGGCCGGTTTTTTCGCCCCCCTCAACAGCTCCGCGAGAACGACGGTGGAATGGCGGATCCTCCCGGTGACCGTGGCAATCCGCTCCTGATGCCGCCCGGTCCGCAGGTGGTCGATGAAGACCGACGTGTCGAAGAGGATGATTCTATTTCCCATGGCCCTCGAACCGGAGTTTCCCGGCGCGGTCGGCCATCAGTTTCCTGAAGTCGTTCAGGGCGATGATCTCCCGCAACGCGATGTGGACGGCCTCCGTGCGGCTCTTCACGCCGAGAGCCTTCACCGCCTTGTCCGCAAGGCGGGTGTCCAGCCGGATCGACGTCATCTTGACCACAGTCCCCATGACCGCCTCCGTATATATATCATTTCCAATCACTGTATATATGATACCGCTGACCACGGAAATATCAA
The DNA here is from genome assembly GCA_016220005.1 of Deltaproteobacteria bacterium. Classification (GTDB taxonomy): domain Bacteria; phylum Desulfobacterota; class Deferrimicrobia; order Deferrimicrobiales; family Deferrimicrobiaceae; genus JACRIV01. The sequence continues at coordinate 23,206 of JACRIV010000025.1, read as the reverse complement.
GGAAAGGGACAGGGCGTGGTTCCCCCTGTGGCGTGATTCTCCCGCCGCGATGGTAACAGATGGGTTACACATTCGAGAAAGGGCAATTTCAAAGAGAAGTTGATCCACGCACTGGGCCATCCCGTGCCGGTCAAGCGACACGCGGCCGGGCGCCAGACCGGTCAGGCGAGCGCGGTCACGACCTTCAACGGAGCGAACGTGGCGATCCGGTCGTAATCCCGGTCCCGGTGCAGCACGACCGCCTCGTGCTCCATGGCGATGGCGGCGATCACGCAGTCGATAAGGCTCCGGATCGTGACGCCCCGTTTTCGACCCGTCCGGTAAAGCGATGCCGCTTTGACGAAGGTTTCCTCGGATTCGGGAAGCAGGACCCTGAAGGACGAGAGAGCCCCACGGAGGCGGGCGAACTCGGGATCCGACGGAACCCCCTGGAGGATCTCGGCAAGGATCAACCGGGTGAGGGCAAGGTCCGCTCCCTCCCGGACGGCCTTCTTGAAAATCGAAACCTGCTGCGTATTACGTCCCGCGAAGAAATCGATCCAGACGCTCGTGTCGACGAGCAGGATCATCGTGCCCGGCGCAGGCGGTCGAGATCACCCTCCCAGCGGAACTTCCCTTCCCAGGCCAGGATGCCGACGCGTTTGCGCCGGGCGACGAATTCCCGGAGCGCGAGGTCGATCGCCGCGCGCGCCGTCTTCTCGCCGGAGATCTTTTTCGCTTCCCTCACGAGATCATCGTCCAGGACCACATTGGTTCTGCCCATATGGCCTCCTGATGTGTATGGTAATACACCTAAGGACGGATAATCAATCCCTGTGACCGGCGGGCTCCTCGAGGTTCTCCGGCATCCTCTCGACGAACCGGCGGAGCCGGTTCCGAACCGAGCGGAACTTGGCCAGGACCTCGGCCTCGGTGCCGCGGGCGCGGATCGGGTCCTCGAACGGCCGGTGGATCCGCTTCCCCTGGCCGGGGAAGACGGGGCATTTCTGGTCCGCATAGTCGCACAGGGTCACGATGTAGTCGAAGGCGATCCCGTCCAGATCGTCGACATGCTTGGAATACTGGCCGGCGATGTCGACGCCGGCCTCCTTCATCACCCGGATCGCAAGCGGGTGGACGAAACAGGGCATGACGCCCGCCGAATACGCCTCGATCCGTTCGGACTTGAGCGCCCGGGCCCACCCCTCGGCCATCTGGCTGCGGCAAGCGTTTCCCGTGCACAGGAACAGCACCTTGATCCGGCGCCCCGCGACGGGGATTTCCCCTTTACTCATTGCATCTCCCCAAGACCAAGGATGGCCGAGTGCCGCGCAGCACACCGATGTGCGGGAGCGGCCTCGACGGCTTGCCCCTTCACCGTTCAAAGGGTTAGTTTATACTAATAACCCGGGGGGGGGCAGTTGAAGGCGACCGCAAGATTGTTCAAGGCGCTATCCAACGAGACGCGTTTACGGATACTCAAGATGCTGGAGAGGCGGCCGCTTTGCGTCTGCGAAATCCAGTACGTCCTGAAAGGATCTCAGCCTAACGTTTCCCACCACCTGAAGACGCTCCATGAAGCGGGCCTGGTGGACTCGAAGAGAGACGGGCTGTGGATGTCGTACCGGCTCACGGAGAAACCGGAGAGCGCCCTTCACGCCGCCGCGCTGTCCTGCGTGCTGAAGTCGCTCCGCTCCGACGCCACGGTGAAGAGGGACCGGGCGGCCGTCGCGGGCGTGAACCGGATCGAGATCAACTGCAGGAAGTAGCGCCCGGCGGGGGCGGCTTATCCCCGGCGGAGCAGCACCATCGTCGCGCCCCAGCCGCCCGCTTCGGGAGGCGCATCGCCGAAGGCTTCCACCAGGGGATGGCGGGAAAGGACGGAGCGGACGATCCGCCGCTGCACGCCGATCCCCCGGCCGTGGATGATCCGCACCTGCCGGAACCCCGCGCGGGCCACCGCCTCCAGGTAATCCTCAAGAAGGGCGGTGACCTCCTCCGGAGCGAAGGTATGGAGGTCGATATGGTCCTCGATCGGGACCCGGTGCGGCCGGTCCGATCCGCCCTTCCGCTTCATCCTCCCCGGTGGTTCCTCGCGGCGATCGCCGCCCACCCTTCCGCCGGCACCCTCTCGAAGGCGGCCACGACGGCAGGATCGAAATGACTCCCGGCTCCCGCCCGGATCTCCGAAAGCGCCGCGGCATGCGTCGCCGAGTCGTGGTACGACCGCACGGTCGTCAGAGCGTCGTAGACGTCGATCACCGCAAACAGGCGGGCGCCCAGGGGGATCTCCTCCCCGGAAAGGCCCCGGGGGTACCCCGTCCCGTCGAACCTCTCGTGATGGCAGAGGACGATCTCCGCGGGCCCGCAGAGGAATTCGATCCTCTCGAGCATCCGGTGACCGACCTCGGGGTGCCTCCTCATGATCTGCCATTCGCCCTCGGTCAACGGCCCCGGCTTGAGAAGAACCCGGTCGGGGATGCCGATCTTCCCGATGTCATGCAACATCGCCCCTTTCCAGATTACGGCGAGCTCCGAAATATCCGAGATGTCCATCTCCTGCGCTAGCCGGAGGGTGAACTCGGCCACGCGCTGGGAGTGCAGACCCGTCCCGTGCTCCCGGACGTCCAGGGCGGAAGCAAGGGCGATCAGGGTGTTCTCGTTGGCCTCCTCCATGTTCCGGACATACTTCTTCTGCTGCTCGAAAAAGCTTGCCGCGAGTGCCCCCACCATCCAGAAGACGCCCAGCTCGCCCATCCACCCGGCCATGGTCGCCAGGTTGCCCGGCCTGCCGAACAGGAGCGCCGACCCGCAGACCCCGGTGATGACCACGGTGGACACCGCGGCCCCGGGGCCCCCGAACCAGGCTGCCGAGAGGAGGAGGGGGAAGAAGAAGAGCTTCTGGATCAGGTCGCGGGACTGGTGCCACACGTCGGACTGCTCCGGCACGGAGAAGAGGAAGAGTGTGACGGCGGTCAGAAGCACGGAGACCGCCGCCCCCTTCGCGGCGGGGCCGGAATGGCCGAATATCGCTTCCGCGGACGGAGTGGCCATGCCCCCTATATTACCGCACGCGGGAAAATCCAGTAAGATACCTCCATGTCCAAGCGAGTGATCGTCGGAACCGCCGGCCATATCGATCACGGGAAGAGCGCGCTGGTCCGCGCCCTGACAGGGATCGACCCGGACCGGCTCAAGGAGGAGAAGGAGCGGGGGATCACGATCGAGCTGGGATTTGCGCACCTGGGGCTCCCCTCGGGGGCCCTCGCGGGAATCGTCGACGTTCCCGGCCACGAGAAGTTCGTCCGGACGATGGTCGCCGGAGCGGCGGGGGTCGACATCGTGATGCTCGTGATCGCGGCGGACGAAGGGGTCATGCCGCAGACCCGCGAGCACCTCGACATCTGCCGGCTCCTCGCGGTCCGCCACGGCCTGGTGGTCCTCAACAAGTGTGACAAGGTCGACGAGGAGTGGATCGACCTGCAAGAGGAAGAGGTCCGCAAATTCGTGCGAGGGACCTTCCTCGAGGGTGCGCCCATCGTGCGGGTCTCTGCAGCGAGCGGGGAGGGGCTTCCGGCGCTTACGGCCGCCCTGGACCGGATCGCCGCGGACGTCGCGGGAAAGGATCCCTCCGTCTTCTTCCGCCTCCCCGTCGACCGCTCCTTCACGATGAAAGGCTTCGGCACGGTGGTCACCGGCACCCTGGTCGGGGGCACGGTGCGCGTCGGCGAAGAGGTCGAGATCCTGCCCCGAGGGATCGTCGCCCGCGTCCGGGGGCTGCAGGTCCATGGGGGCCAGGCGGAGACATCCGTGGCGGGGACCCGCACCGCCGTGAACCTGCAGGGCGTGGAGAAGGAGAGCGTCCCCCGCGGATCGGTCCTGTGCAGGCCCGGGACGCTGCGCCCCACCCGCGCGGCGGAAGTGTTCCTCGATTACCTGCCCTTGGCCCCGCGCCCCTTGAAGAACCGCGCGCAGGTCTCCTTCCACGCCTTCACCTCGTCCTGCCTCGCCCGGGTCCTGCTCTACGGAACGGCCGAGATCCCCCCCGGCGGGTCGGGCCATGCCCGGCTCCTCCTCGCGGAGGAGACGATCCTCCTGGGGGGAGACCGGTTCATCCTGCGCGGCTTCTCCCCGCTGGAGAACTTCGGGTACACGATCGGCGGAGGCCGGGTTCTGCACCCCAGCCCCCCCCCGAGGAGGGGCGCGGGAAAGGCGGTTCCCGTGACGTTGCTTCGCCTCGATGTGCCGGAGGCCCGGACCCGGATCCTTGCGGCCCTGGAGGACGCCGGCTGGGGAGGCATGGAGGGGGGGGAGGCGGCCGCCGTCGCCGGGATCGGGCCGGAAGCTGCAAGGCGGGAGATCGGGCAATACCTTTCCGCCGGGGAGATCCGAGGAATGGAGGGGAGTTCCCGCTACTGGCACAGGACCGCCCTAAGGGGGATCGCCCGGCAAGGGGCCGAGGCACTCTCCCGGCTGCACGACCGTTTTCCGGAACGGGAGGGGTTCCCCCGCGAGGAGATCGCCGCCCTTCTGCCGGGTGCGCCCGCCCCCGCCCTGGTCGGCCTCTCCCTCTCCGGCGCCTCGGACATAGGGAAGAACGGCGACCTCTATTTCCTCCCCGCGAGGCGGCCCCGGTCCGTGGAGCTCTCCTCGCCCTTGGCGCGCGCCGTCACGGAGAGGCTGAGGCAGGCGCGCCTCTCCGCCCTTTCCCGGACGGAGCTTGCGCAGAACCTTCCGTCCGGGGACGCCAAGGCGTTCGACAAGACGGTGGACGGGATGGTCCGGGCGGGAACGGTCGTGCGGGTCAAGGACCTCTACTTCGACCCGGGAGAGGTCGCCGCCCTCAAGGAGAAGCTCGTTGCCTTCCTTGAAAAGCGAGGGGAGATCACCGTGCCGGAGTTCAAGGAGTTGGCCGGCCTCTCCCGCAAGTACATCATCCCCCTGCTCGAATATTTCGACCTGACCAAGGTGACGCTGCGCGTGGGGGACAAGCGGGTGCTGCGCAAAGGGAAGTAGCGCGGACGATTCATCCGGATGCGGTATCGGGGCGAGAATCCCCTTTCCCCTGTTCCCCGATGCGCCATGCAAGGGCCACCGCGACCCCGGCCCCGAACCCCGCCAGGTTCCCCGGAAGGGAAAGCGGCGCGGGGTCGAGTAACCTCGGCAGGGGACCCTCGGACCCGGCACCCAAGAAGAACACGGCGACCATCCAGGCGGAGGCGAAGAGGTAGGCCGGAAGGGTAAGGATCCGCCCCATTCCGTACATCCGGATCGAAACGTTCGGGAAGAAGACGAGGTAGGCGCCGAGGATCCCGGCCACGGCGCCGGCCGAGCCCACCGCGGGCGGACCCCCGGGCTTCCCCCACAGGACGTGGGCCGCCCCCGCACAGGCGGCGCAGAAAAGGTAAAACAGGAAGTACGGGACGGCCCCCATCCGGTCCTCCACGTTGTCGCCGAGGACGAGCAGAAAGAGGGAGCCGGCGAGAAGCGGCAGGAGCCCGGCGTGGAAGAAGGGGGCGAACAGGAGGGGCAATCTCGGGACGCCGGCGAAGCCTGTTCCCGACGGCAGGCCGGCGAGGCCGCCGGGCAGGGGAAGAGGCGCCCCGCGGAACTGGCCGATTAGGTAGATAACAACCGACAGAGCGATGAAGGCCCCGGTGATAAGGGGAAGCGACCGGAGGTCCGGTCCGTCGTCCGCCAGCGGCACGACCACGGGCAGAGGGACCGTCACGCCGGAGCCCTGTCCCACCGGCCCGTACTTCCCTTCGATCCGCTCCTGCTCTCTCCGGGCAAGGATCTCGCCGAGGGCCGCGAACTTCTCCCCATGCTCCCGGAAGAGGCGGAACTTTGCGGCGATCGCCGCCGCGGAAGCACGAGGGGCAAGGATCCCTTCGCAGTTCGAGCAATGAACTACCGGGGTCCCCGTGAGCTGGAAATCGACCGCCGTGAGCCTCCCTTCGCAGCAGGGGCACGCCAGGGAGCCAGCCTCGCGGCGCACCCGGAAAAGGAGCGCTCCCCGTTTTTCTCCAGTCTCCCTGTTGCCTGGCGGATCCGGCGACGTCTCCCCTTCGCCGCCGATCGCAAGTCGCCCCTCCGTCAGCTCCCGTACCTCCCCGGGGTCGAACCAGAGGGCGCCGCAGGCGGTGCAGCAGTCGATCTCCTGTCCCCCCGAGACGATCCGGCGCATGGAGGAGATTCTGCAGATCGGGCATTTCATCCGCTCCAGTATATCCAGCGCGTCGGCAAGCGAAAAGCCGGACGGCTCCGCCGGGAACGCTTGCCACGGAGCCGGCGGCGATGGCTAAATGGGGAGTGTTGGAGGTTGTGATGGACGTTCTGCGCGTCGTCCTCGCCTGGGCCGCCTTCGCGGTCTTCCACAGCCTGACCGTCTCGGAAGGGTACGAGCGCCGGGTGCGGGCCCTTATGGGCGAGCGGGCGTTCGCCGGCTGGCACCGGCTCGTCTTCACCACCTATTCGGCCGCGGCGTTCCTGCTCCTCGTACTCCATCTCCGGTCCCTGCCGGACGCCCCCCTCTATCGCGTGGAGGGATGGCCGCGCATCCTGTGCAACGCCGCGCAGGGGTGCGGGATCCTTTTTCTCTTGTGGACCCCGTGGGACCTCAAGGAGTTCGTCGGCCTGCGCCAATGGGAGCGACATCGAAAAGGCGAGCCGGCGGCGGATGGGAGCAACGACCGGCTATTTACTGAGAAGGCGTATTCCATTGTCCGCCATCCGCTCTACCTCGGGATCTCGGTCTTCCTCGCCTTCAGTCCGGCGCAAAGCGTAAACACGTTTGTATCCACGATCATGATCGTGCTCTATTTTTACGTGGGAACATTCTTCGAGGAGCGCCGGCTCCTGAGGAAATTCGGGGAGGCCTACCGCGATTACCAACGGAAAGTTCCCCGGTTCCTCCCCCTGCGATGGCGAACTCTATCGCGATGAATGGGGCTCCAAGGCCCTCCGATTTACATTTCGCGCGGGTCTGGTACGATGGCCGAAAACGACCCTTGAGAGGAACGCGCCCGATTTTCAGGAGCACGTCCTGTCCATGCCCGACATGGTATGCCGCCCTGCGATCACCGAGCAGGCGCTACGGCCCATGGAGCGGATGGGCGACCATCAGGATTCCCACAGACTTCGGATCGGGACGGCATACAGGCGCTCGCCGAAAGACAGGCTCCTCTCCCCATCATAGAGCACGACACCGGCGGTGAATCGCGAGCCCGCCGCCTCGCGCAATTTGCGCAGCCCGCGGAAATCCGCCGCCGTCACGGTGGCGGCCGCCTTGACCTCGACGCCGGCCAGTTCGCGCGCGCCGCGTTCGAGGACTATATCCACTTCCGCCCCATCCTTGTCGCGGAAATGAAAAAAGAGCACGGGCGCTTCGTCCCAGCCTGCCTGTCGGCGCAGCTCCTGGAACACAAAGGTCTCCAACAGTTGCCCCAGCGTCGCCAACCATGCGCGCCAGGGTCGTTTTGCCGCACTGGCGCGGGCCGTGAATCAGCACGACCGGTGTGTCCGCCAGCGCCTCGGAGAGGCGTGGCTCGATATAGCGGGGGTAGAGAGTCGCTTCAGCCATCATCGTCCGATCGTAACCTTTTGTGTCGGCTAATTGCAAGATATTGTCTCGGCTGATCGAAACTATCCATCCCGGCCAATTGAAAGACCGAATGAGGATCGGTTTGCTCATGCCCCGAGACCCCCGCGGGTACACCGTCCGAGTCGAGGAGGGAATGTCCCGGTGCTTCGGCTACATCAACAAGGAGAGGACGGAGCGGGCGGCGAGGTCGAGCGCGGAGCCGGGGAAGATCCCGAGGAGGAGAACCGCGGCTCCCGAAGCGAACAGGGCCGCAGAGAAGGCGAGCCGCGACGGCCGGGGGACGGGCATCTCCCCCTCGGCGGGAACCATGTACATGTAGACCACGAGTCGCAGATAGTAATAGATGGAAGCGGCACTGTTCAGCACGCCGAGGACCGCCAGCCAGATGTAGCCGTTCTTCACCGCCGCGCTGAAGAGATAGAACTTCCCGACGAACCCCGCGGTCGGCGGGATCCCCCCGAGCGACACGAGGAAGAGGGTGAGGAACGCTCCCAGCGCCGGGTACTTGAACCCGATCCCCGCCAGGTTCCGGATGTCGTACCCCTCGTCCTCCTTTTGGGCGATGAGGATCACGACGCCGAACGCCCCGATGTTCATGAAGGCGTAGACCAGCAGGTAGAAGAGAGCCGCCTGGCCCCCGAGGAAGTCGCCGGAGACCAGCCCGACGAGGACGTACCCCGCGTGGGCGATCGAGGAGTAGGCGAGCATCCTCTTCACGTTGTCCTGCAGGAGCGCCGAGAGGTTCCCCACGGTCATCGTGAGGACCGACAAGGCCCACAGGACCTTCCACATCACCGGCTGCAGCCCCCCGAAGGTCAGGAGCAGGACCCGGATGAGGGCGGCGAAGGCCGCGGCCTTGACGGCGGCGGACATGAAGGCGGTCACCACCGTGGGCGCGCCCTCGTAGGCGTCCGGCGTCCACATGTGGAACGGCACCAGCGACACCTTGAAGGCGAGCCCCACGAGGAGCAGGCCCACTCCGGCGAGGAAGACGGGGTTGGCGGCCAGTCGGGCGTCGAGGAGCATGGCGGCCAGCGCCGGGATCTTGGTGGTCCCCGTCGCGGCGTACATCAGCGCGACCCCGTACAGGAAGAACCCCGAGGCGAACGCCCCCAGGAGGAAATATTTCAGCGCCCCCTCGATCGAGGACATCCGGTGGCGGTGGAACCCGACCAGGACGTAGATCGGGATGGACAGCGTCTCCAGCCCCAGGAAGACCGTCATGAGATCGGTCCCCTTGGCCATGAACATCATCCCGGAGGTGGAGAGCAGCAGCAGGGAGTAGAACTCCCCCTTGTGGGTCCCCTCCCACTCGGAGTAGCCGGTCGCCATCAGAAGGGTCAGCGCGCAGGCGGCGAGGATGACGATCTCGAAGAACGCTCCCAGCCCGTCGTGGACGACCGCGCCCGAGAAGCCGCTGATGCGGGCCGGCCCCAGGAGGAAGACGGAGAACAGGGAGATCACGACACCGATAAGGCTGATCCCGCACAGGATCCGCTTGTTCTCCTCGGGAATCATAAGGTCGACGAACAGGACGAAGATCGCCGTCGCCACGACGAGGATCTCGGGGAGGATGCAGCGCAGGCCGGTCAGGAGTGCGGCGGCATCTATGGGGATCGGCGACATCCGGTGTCCCTCACTTCCTCACGTCGAAGTAGCGGGCCAGAAGCGTCTCCCCCGCCGGGCGGCCGGAGAGCGCCGCCTGGCGCTTCGTCTCGATCCGCGTCACGACCGCCTGGACCGAGGCGTCCATCTTACGCAGGAACGTCTGGGGATAGACCCCGATCCAGAAGACCATCACGAGGATCGGCAGCATGTAGGCCACTTCCCTCGCGTTCAGGTCGCGAAGGTGGCGGTTCTCCTCGTTGGTGATCTTCCCGAACATCACCCGCTGGTACATCCAGAGCATGTAGACCGCAGCCAGGATCACGCCCGTCGCGGCGAGCACCGTCAGCACCCGGTTCGTCTTGAACGCCCCCAGCAGGATGAGGAACTCGCCCACGAAGCCGTTCGTCCCGGGAAGGCCGATCGAGGAAAGCGTCACGATCATGAAGACGGTGGCGTACACGGGGAGGACCTTGGAGAGGCCCCCGAAGTCCGAGATGAGGCGCGTGTGCCGCCGCTCGTAGATCAGCCCGACGATGAGGAACAGCGCTCCCGTGGAAACGCCGTGGTTGATCATCTGGAGGATCCCCCCCTCGATCCCCTGGACGTTGAAGGCGAACAGCCCCAGCATCACGAAGCCCAGGTGGGAGACGGAGGAGTAGGCGACAAGCTTCTTCATGTCCTTCTGGACCATCGACACCAGGGCGCCGTAGATGATCCCGATCACCGCGAGCGCGCCGATCGCCGGCATCAGGTCGACGGCGGCCACCGGGAACAGGGGGATCGCGAAGCGGAGGAACCCGTAGGTCCCCATCTTCAGAAGGATGGCCGCCAGGATGACCGATCCCGAGGTGGGGGCATCCACGTGCGCGTCGGGAAGCCACGTGTGGAACGGGAACATCGGGACCTTGAAGGCGAAGGCGAGGGCGAAGGCGGCGAACATCCAGAACTGCAGCTTCACGGGGATATCGAGGGCGTACATCCGGAGCAGGTCGGTGGAATAGACCCCGGTGACCTCGTGATGGTGGAAATACAGCGCGATGATCGCGACGAGCATCAGCACCGACCCGGCGAACGTGAAGAGGAAGAACTTGATGGCCGAGTAGATGCGCCGCTCGCTCCCCCACACCCCGATGAGGAAGTACATCGGGATGAGCACCAGCTCCCAGAAGATGTAGAAGAGGAACAGGTCGATCGCCAGAAACACTCCCACCATGCCGACCTCCAGGATCAGCATGAAGATCATGAACTCCTTGACGTGCTTCTCGACCGCCTTGTAGGTGGAGAGGATCGCGATCGGCATCAGGAACGTCGTGAGCATCACGAGCCACAGGGAGATGCCGTCCACCCCTACGTGGTACTCGATCCCGTAGTCGGCGATCCAGGGAGCGCGGACTACGAACTGCATCGCCGCGGTGGCGCCGTCCAGCTTCAAGGCCACGGGCAGGGAGAGGAGGAACGTAAGGAGAGTCACGGCGAAGGTGACGTTCCGTAGCAGCCTGTTATTGTCCCGCGGCAGGAAAAAGAGCACGAACACCCCGGCCAGCGGCAGGAAGATCAGCACGGTCAGAATGTTCGCCATGAAGTCGGCCGGTAATCCCGTCATGTTCGCACGCTCCGGTACACTAGGAGCTCCCTTTCCCGTTCTATCGCAAGAGAATGTAGCCGACGACGAGCACCGCGCCGAGCAGCAGGGAGAACGCGTAGTTCCCCACCACGCCGGTCTGCAGGCGCCGGACGCCGTCGCCCGCGCCCCGCACCACCGCCGCGATCCCGTTGACGATCCCGTCGATGAACGCCGCGTCGAAGGCGTTCCACAGCCAGATCGACCCGTTGACCACCTTGCGGACGATGACGATGTCGTAGATCTCGTCGACGTAATATTTGTTGAGAACCACGTCGTAGAGCCCGGGGACCTTTTCCGCGATCTCTTCCGGCTTCTTCGTCCGGACGCGGTAGAGGTAGTACGCAAGCGCGATCCCGCACAGCGCGACCAGGACCGAGCCGGCCATCAGGGCTAGCTCCAGCGCCGCGGGGTGATGGGCAGCCTCGTGGGCCGCCCCGTGGCCGAAGACCGGCGCCATCCATTCCTCGAAATAGTTGTGCCCCCCCAGGACCTCGGGGACACCGACCCAGCCGCCGATGACCGAGAAGACCGCCAGGAGCATGAGCGGGACGGTCATCGACCAGGGGGACTCGTGAACGTGCTTCTCTACGGCGGGCTCCATCCGGGATTCCCCATAAAACGTCATGAACACCAGGCGGAACATGTAGAACGCCGTGACCCCCGCGGCCAGCGTGCCGATCGCCCACAACGCGAGGTGTCCGTGCTCGGAGGAAAACGACTTCCACAGGATCTCGTCCTTGGAGAAAAACCCCGACAGCCCCGGGATCCCCGCGATCGCCAGCGTCGCGATGAACATCGTGGGAAACGTGATCGGGAGGTGTTTCTTGAGGCTCCCCATCTTCCGCATGTCCTGCTGGCCGGAGAGGGCGTGGATCACCGACCCGGAAGCCAGGAAGAGCAGCGCCTTGAAGAAGGCGTGAGTCATCAGGTGGAAGATCCCGGCGGTGAACGCCCCGACTCCGCAGGCCAGGAACATGTAACCGAGCTGGGAGACGGTCGAGTAGGCGAGCACCCTCTTGATGTCGTTCTGGGTGATGCCGATCGTCGCGGAGAAGATGGCCGTCACCGCCCCCACCGCCGCCACCGCGCCCATCGAGACGGGGGCCAGCATGTAGAGGGCGCTCGAGCGGGCGACCATGTAGACCCCCGCCGTGACCATCGTCGCCGCGTGGATGAGGGCGGAGACCGGCGTGGGGCCTTCCATCGCGTCCGGCAGCCAGACATAGAGGGGGATCTGGGCCGACTTGCCGACGGCGCCCACGAAGAGCAGCAGCGTGATCGCCGTGGCGATTTCGGTGGTCAGGGTCCCGTTGCCCGAAAGGGCCGGGATCCGCGCGAAGACCTCGGTGTAGTCGACCGACCCGAAGGTCCAGAAGAGGAGGAACACCCCGAGGATGAACCCGAAGTCGCCGATCCGGTTGACGATGAACGCCTTTTTCCCCGCGTCGGAGGCGCTCTGCTTCTCGTACCAGTACCCGATCAGGAGGTAGGAGCACAGCCCCACGCCCTCCCAGCCCACGAACATCACGAGATAGTTGCTGCCCAGGACCAGGGTGAGCATCGCGAAAGTGAAGAGGTTCAGGTAGACGAAGTACCGGGCGAACGCCTTCTCGTGGGACATGTACCCGACGGAATAGACGTGGATGAGGAAGCCGACGCCGGTGACGACGAGGATCATCACCGCGGAGAGCGGGTCGAGCTGGAGCGCCGCGGAACCGGTGAAGCCGCCCGCCTGGATCCACGGGAAGAGGACCTGGACGAAGAGCCGGTCTTGGGGAGCCCTTGCGGCGAGCTGGAGCACGCACAGGAGCGAAACGGCGAACGCCGCGCCCACAACCCCCGGGCCGATGAGGGCGACGAGCTTCCGGTAGGGCGCCGGGGCTTCATCTCCGCCACGCGCATCGCCATGGCCATGGCCCGCTTCTTCGTGGCCCGCTTCCGCCAGCAGGAGCGGCCGCTCGGAGAAGAGGGCGATCGCCCCGTTGAGGACGACCCCCAGGAGCGGCAGCGCCGGGACGAGCCAGAGGTAGTCGAGGATCCCGCCTACCATTTGAGCACGTTCAGTTCCGTGATGTCGATCGTCTCCTTGAGCCGGTAGATGGCGATGAGGATCGCCAGCCCTACCGCCGCCTCGGCCGCGGCCACGGTCATCACCATGAAGGCGAACACCGAGCCGGTGACGTCGCCCAGGTGGGACCCCACGGCGATGAAAGCCACGTTGACGCCGTTCAGCATGATCTCCACGCTCATCAGGATGATAAGGGCGTTCTTGCGCGCCACGACGCCCACCACCCCGATTCCGAACAGGATCCCGGAGAGCAACAGATAGGCCGCCGGTTCCATCATCCCGCAATCTCCATCAGATCTTCTTTTTCGCCAGCGCGATCGCCCCGATCACCGCCGCGAGCAGCAGCACCGAGGTGATCTCGAAGGCGAGCAGATAGTCGGTGAACAGCGCTTTCCCTACCGCCTGGACGCTTCCCGCGTCGACGGCGGACGCCCGGGGCATCGCGAACCGCCGGGTCAACACGGCGGACTCGAGGATGAGCAGCCCCGCGGCGAGGACCCCCAGGAACCGCAGCCCCGTCACACGCTCCACGGGGAGCTTGTGCACGGGGACGTTGATCAGCATGATGACGAAGATGAACAGGACCACGACCGCCCCCGCGTAGACGATGACCTGGATCGCCGCCAGGAAGTGGGCCTGCCGCAGGACGAAGAGCGCCGCCACGGCGAAGAGCGTCAGGATGAGGTAGAGCGCGGAGGCCATCGGGTGGCGCCGCGTCACCACCATGATCGCCCCGCCCACGGCGATCGCTCCGAAGATTACGAAGAGGATCGGCTCCATGTCCGCCTACTTCTCCAGCAGCATGTCGATCGTGTAGATGAGCTTTTCGCGCGTGTTCTCCGGCATCGTGTACCAGCCGGTGTCCATCCGGATCGCGTCGACCGGGCACGCCTCGACGCACTGCCCGCAGAAGACGCACCGAAGCATGTCGATGTCGAACCGCACGGGGTACTTCTCGATCTTCGGGTCGGGGGACTCCCCCGCCACGATGGTGATGCACTTGGCCGGGCAGGCGGTGGCGCACATGTAGCACGCCACGCAGCGCGGGGCCCCGCCGGGCCGCTTCATCAGCCGGTGGCATCCCCGGAACCGGGCCGGCATCACCCGGCGCACCTCGGGGTACTCGATCGTCGGGATATTTTCCTGCCTGGCCATGTTGCGCAGGAAGTGCCGCATCGTCACGCCGAGCCCCTTCACGATCTCGAGGAGATAGACGCTCTCCCCGAAGGACATCTTCTCGGGCCTCGCCACTTTCACCACGCGGATCGCCATGGCTTTTCAGATCCCTTTATCGATCAGGAGCAGGACCAGCCCCGTCACGAAGATGTTGATCAGCGCCAAGGGCAGCATCACCTTCCACCCCAGCCGCATGACCTGGTCGTACCGGAACCGGGGGATCGTCCACCGGACCCAGACGTAGACCCAGCAGAAAAAGACCGTCTTGACCACGAAGGACCCGATCCGCAAGGAGAGCACGGCCCAGGCGGGAACCGCGAAGGATACGCCGCCGGGGAACGCGAATCCCGCGTCCGCCAGGTACGGGAACTGCCACCCGCCGAAGAACAGCGTGACCAGGACCGCCGACCCCACCACCATGTGGATGTACTCGGCCATCATGAACATGGAGAACTTGAAGGAGCCGTACTCGGTGTGGTATCCGGCGACGAGCTCGGACTCCCCCTCGGGAAGATCGAAGGGGGTCCGGTTCGCCTCTGCGTACAGCGCCGTGAGGAACAGGATGAACCCCAGCGGCTGGACGAAGACCCCCCACTTCGGCAGGATTCCGAAGAGCAGCTCCCCCTGCCCCCGGGCGATCTCGGAGAGCTGGACCGACTGGAACACCATGAGGATCCCGACGACGGAGAGCCCCATCGACACCTCGTAGGAGAGCATCTGCGCCGAGGAGCGCAACCCCCCCAGGAGCGGATACTTGCTGTTGGAGGCCCATCCCGCGAGCACTACTCCGTACACCGTCATCCCGGAGATGGCGAACAGGTAGAGGATCCCCACGTTGAGATCCGCGATCTGCAAAGGGATCTGGTGGCCGGCGATCGTTACGGGCGGCCCGAACGGGATGACGGCCATCGTCATGATCGCCGGGGCCAGCGCGAACATCGGCGCCATCTGGTAGAAGAGCCGGTGGGCGCCGTCGGGGATGAAGTCCTCCTTGAACAGGAACTTGATCGCGTCCGCCAGGGGGTGGAAGATCCCCCCCAGGGTAAGCCCCAGGATGCGCGCCCGGTTGGGGCCCCTCCGGTCCTGAATGTAGGCGGCGCCCTTGCGCTCCACCCACGTGAGGATCACCACGAGGCCGAGGCAAAAGGAGATGAACACCGCGATCCGGGCCACCGCCACCGCAAGGTCGAAGAGGGGGCTCACGTCATCTCCCTCCTGACGGGGGACCGCCGTCCCGGGCCTCCCGGCCCAGGTCCCCGATCGATTCGTAGCTCATCCCGGAGAACGGCCGCGCCGTCTCCGCCAGGGCGCGGAACACCGACTCCTCGCCGGCGAACTTCCAGCCGGCGCCCAACTGGTTGGCCAGGCCGGCGATCACCTCGATGTCGTTCTTCGCCTTTCCGCGCGGCGGGAATCCGGGCTGGAACCGCTGGACACGCCCCGCGAAGTTGGTGAACGTCCCCCCCCGCTCCGCGAAGGACGCCGAGGGGAGGACGGCGTGGGCCGCCCGGGAGAGGGCCCCTTCGTTCGTCGCCACCTGCGCCACGAACGGGACGCGGGACAGAAGCGCAACCGTCTCGCCGTCGGAGAAATCGGCAAGCCCGCTTCCGAAGACCAGCAGCGCCCGTATCCTTCCTTCGGAGATCGCCTTGACCGTCCGGACGAACCCCTCCTCGGTAATCCCCAGGAGCCTGGCCCCCTGCGAGTTGGGGTTCTTGTCCGCCTTGATGAGGAAGTCGTCTTCGAGGCGCCTCCCGGGGGTCAGGGAGGAAAATCCCAGGTAGGGGGTCCGGACGACCTCCGCCGCGAGCTTCCGGACCAGGAACAGCTCCTCGTTGGATGACTGGGGGGAGGCGATGACGGCGACCGATTCCGGTCCGTGCGCCTCGATCGCTTCCCGCAACCGCAGGGCGGTCGTGAAGAGGGCCGCGTCCCATGCGGCGGCGATCGCCTGCCCCGCCTCCCGGATCACGGGGGTGAGCAGCCGGTAATCGTTGGCCTTCTTGTACTCGAGCCTTCCTGCGTCGCACAGCCAGGTCCGGTTGACGGCGTCGTTGCGCCGCGGCCGGAACCGGTACAGGATGTCCCCCTTGAAATCGGCCATGACGTTGCACCCGTTGGCGCACCCCGGGCAGATCGAGTCGGCGCTTTTGAGGAACCACACGCGGCACTTGAACCGGAAGTCCTTGTTCGTCAGCGCCCCCACCGGGCAGATGTCCGCGAGGTTCCCGGTGTAGTTGTTGTTGAGCGGCCGGCCGGGGAAGATCGAGATCTCGGAGTGGTCGCTCCGGCTGAAGAACTCCATCTCGCACGTTCCCGTCACCTCCCTGAGAAAGCGGACGCAGCGGGAGCAGAGGATGCACCGCTCGGCGTCCAGGACGATCTGCCCCCCGATGTCCTGGACCTTCTTCTTGTGGACCTTCTCCTCGAGGGCGTACCGGCTCTTGTGGAGCCCGAACTTCATGTAGTAGTTCTGCAGTCCGCACTCGCCCGCCTGGTCGCAGATGGGGCAGTCGATCGGGTGGTGGATGAGCATCAGCTCCAGGACCCCGGTGACCGCCTTCCTGACCTTCTCCGTGTCGGTGCGGACCACCATCCCCTCGGTCACGACGGTGTTGCAGGAGATCTGCAGCTTGGGGAACTTCTCCACCTCCACCAGGCACATCCGGCAGTTCCCGGCGATCGAGAGCTTCGGGTGATAGCAGTAGTGGGGGATCTCGATGCCGATCTGCCTTGCGGCTTCGAGGATCATCGTCCCATCGGGCACCGATGCGGTCATTCCGTTGATGGTGAAGGTCGGCATAGGGTCCTAGAATTTATTCCCGAACGGGCATTTTTTGTCCGCGATGTGCCGGTCGAACTCCTCGCGGAACTTCCAGATGAACGACTGGGCGGGCATCACCGCGGCGTCGGCCAGCGGGCAGATCGTCCTTCCCATCATGTTGTCGCACACGTCCAGGATGAGCTCGATATCCCCCTCGCGCCCCTGCCCGTTCTCGATGCGGCCCACGATCTTGGCCAGCCACCCGGTGCCCTCGCGGCACGGGGTGCACTGGCCGCACGACTCGTGCGCGTAGAAATTCATCAGCACCGAGAGGGCCCGGACCATGCAGGCGCCTTCCGGGATGACGATGACGCCGCCCGACCCCGGCATCGTCCCGATTTTCCCCATCGACTCGATGTCGAAGGTCACGTCGATCTCGTCGGGACGCAGGACCGGGGTGGACGACCCGCCGGGGATCACCGCCTTGAGCTGCTTGCCGTCCTTTAAGCCCCCGGCGTGCGTGTAGATGACCTCCCGCAGGAGCACCCCCGCCGACAGCTCGTACACGCCGGGCCGGTTCACCGGGCCGCTGACGCCGATCAGGCGGGTCCCGCCGTTCTTCTCCACCCCGAGGGAGGCGAACTTCTCTCCGCCGTTGTTGACGATCCACGGCACGTCGGCGATCGTCTCCACGTTGTTCACGATCGTGGGCAGCCCAAAGGCGCCGACCGAAGCCGGGAAGGGGGGCTTGATCCGGGGCCATCCCCGCTTCCCCTCGAGGGAGTTGATGAGCGAGGTCTCCTCGCCGCAGATGTAGGCGCCCGCGCCGCGGTGGACGTAAACGTCGAGGTGGAACCCGGATCCCAGGATGTTTTTCCCCAAGAACCCCTTCGCGTAGGCCTCGGCGACCGCCTCCTCCATGATCTTCGCCTCGCGGACGAACTCCCCCCGGATGTAGATGTAGGTGGAATGAATCGTCATGGCGTAGGAGGCGATGGCGATCCCTTCGATCAGGAGGTGGGGCCCCCTGCTCATGATCTGACGGTCCTTGAACGTCCCCGGCTCCCCCTCGTCCGCGTTGATCACGAGGATCCGCGGCCGGGAGAGGTCCTTCGGGAGAAACCCCCACTTGACCCCCGCCGGGAATCCCGCGCCGCCGCGGCCGCGCAAGTTCGCCTTCCTGACCTCCTCGACGATCCGCTCCTTGGGGCAAGAGAACGCCTTGCGCAGCGCCGAGTACCCGCCGTACTGCACGTACGTGTCGACGTGGCGGTATCGCTCGTCGGCGAAGTGGGTGGTGAGGACCGTCTCCATCGTCGTCCCGTTCCGTCCCGCTAGGGAAGCCTGTCGAGGAGAGAGTCGATCTTCTCCTCGGTCAGGTTCTCGTGATAGTCGTCGTTGACCTGCATGACCGGGGCGGTGCCGCAGCTTCCCAGACATTCCACCTTCGACAGGGTGAACTTCCCGTCCGGCGTGGTCTCCCCCGGGTTGATCCTGAGCTTCTTGGAAACGTGCTCGATCAGGTGCTCGGCGCCCAGGAGGGAGCAGGAGAGGTTGCGGCAGATCTGCAGGTGGTACCTCCCCACGGGCTTGCGGTTGTACATCGTGTAAAAGCTCGCCACCCCCTCGATCCGCGCCGGCGTGAACCCCAGAAGCTCCGCCACGTGCACGATCGCCTCGTCGGAGACGTATCCGAACTCCCGCTGCGCCAGGTGCAGGGCCGGCAGGATCGCCGCCTCCTTGTTCGGGTAGCGCGACAGGATCTCCTCGAGCTCCCGCCGCGCCGTGTCGGAGAAGGCGACGCTCACCGGTCGAGCTCCCCGGCGATGATGTTGACGCTGCCCAGCACCGCGACCAGGTCCGCGATCATCTGCCCCTCGCACAGGTGCGGCATTCCCTGGAACAGCGGGAAGCACGGCGGCCTGACCTTTATCTTGTAAGGACCGCCGCCCCCCTTGCTCACGATGTAGTAGCCCAGCTCCCCGTTGGCCGCCTCGGTGGCCGAGTAGACCTCGCCGGCGGGGACCTTGATCCCTTCCATGATGAACTTGAAGTGCTGCATCAGCGCTTCGATGTTCGTGTAGACGAGCTGCTTGTCGGGAAGGATGTAGCGGGTGTCGTCGATGTTCACCGGGCCGCCCGGGAGCCGGTCGAGCGCCTGCTCGATGATCCGAACCGACTGGCGCATCTCCTCCATCCGGACCATGTACCGGTCGCACGTGTCGCCGTTCCCGCCTATGGGGACGTCGAAGTCGAACCGGTCGTAGACGAGGTAGGTCTGGTCCTTCCGCAGGTCGAAGGGGACCCCCGCGGCACGCAGGCACGGCCCCGTGAAGCCGCGCGCGATCGCCTCCCTGGCGGTGATGGGGCCGGCGCCCATGGTCCGCTCGATGAAGATCCGGTTCTTCGTCAGGAGGGCGTTGACGTCCGCGATAGCCGGCAGGACGACGTTACGGCAAATGTCCCGGCACTTCTCGACCCAGCCTTCCGGCAGGTCCCACTGCAGGCCGCCGATCCGGGTGTACTGGTTCGTGAGCCGCGTGCCCGTCAGCGGCTCGATCAGGTGCATGTAGACCTCTTCCCGGGGCTTCCAGAAGTACCAGAAGTTGGTCAGCGCCCCCAGGTCGACCATGTTGGTGCCGATGCAGACCATGTGGTCGATGATCCGGGACAGCTCGCAGATGAGCACCCGGATGTACTTGCAGCGCTCCGTGACCTCGATCCCGCACAGCTTCTCGACCGCCATCACGTACCCGACGTTGTTCATCAGGGCGGAGACGTAGTTCAGCCGGTCGGTGTACGGGATCACCTGGGTCCAGGTGGCGTTCTCCGACTCCTTCTCGAAGCAGCGGTGCAGGTAGCCGAACTCCGGCGTAAGCGTGAGGATCGTCTCCCCGTCCAGTTCGGCGACGAACCGGAGCGTGGCGTGCGTGGCGGGGTGCGAGGGGCCGATGTTCAGGATCACCGGCTCGCTCTGCATGTCGAGCTTTCCGCCCGATTTCCGTGTCCCGGCGAGTTCCGTCATGTCACTCTTCCGGCCCCACGGTGGGCTGCCGTTTGGCCTTCGGATAATCCTTGCGCAGCGGGTGGCCGACGAACCCCTCGTACAAAAGGATTCGCTTCAGGTTCGGGTGATTGCGGAAGACGATGCCGTACATGTCGTACGCCTCCCGCTCGAACCAGTCCATCCCGACCCAGACCGGGATCACGGAATCGATCGTCGGGTCCTCCTCGTGGAGGCGAACCTTGATCCGCACCCGGTGCTTCTTCGCAAGGGAATAGAGGTGGTACACCACCTCGAACCGGGGCGTCTCGCCCAGGTAGTCCACGCCCGTGAGATCCATCGCCATATCGAAGAGCAGGTCCGGGTCGTCCCGCAGGAAGGCGCAGATCTCCACGATCCGCTCCCGGCGCACCAGGGCGGTTTCGTCCCCGAAGCCGGAGTGCGTCGAGATCACGGCGTCGCCGAACTTCTCGATAAGTCTATTCAGCACCATGCTGTCGGTTTGCCCGGCCAACTCTCCTCGTCCGTTCTTTCAGATCTTGATCGGCCAGCGCTCCGCGGCGCGGGGCGCGCCCGTCTCCAGTATCTTCTGGATGGCCACGACGGAGTCGATGATCCCCTCGGGGTTCGGCGGACACCCGGGGATGTACACGTCCACCGGAATGATCTTGTCGATCCCCTGGAGGACGCTGTAGTTGTTGTAGAAGCCGCCCGACGCCGCGCAGGCCCCCATCGCCACGACCCACTTCGGCTCGAGCATCTGCTCGTAGATCCGCAGCAGAACCGGCGCCATCTTGTAGTTGATCGTTCCGGCGACGAGCAGCATGTCCGCCTGCCGGGGGGAGAACCGCACGACCTCCGCCCCGAACCGGGACAGGTCGTAGTGCGTGCCGAACGCCCCCATCACCTCGATCCCGCAACAGGCGGTCGCGAAGGTGAAGGGGTAGATCGAGTACTTGCGCCCCCACGCGATCATCGCCTCGAGCGTCGTCAGGGCGTAGCCGCCGCCAGGGGGGGCGCCTTCGACACGCTTCTCTATTGCCATTCCAGCGCTCCCTTTTTCCACGCGTAGATGAGGCCCGCCAAAAGAATCAGGATGAAGATCCCCATCTCGATGAAGCCGAACCACCCGAGCTGCCGGAACAGGACCGCCCACGGGTAAATGAACGCCGACTCGAGGTCGAAGAGGATGAACAGCAGCGCGATCAGGTAGAACTTCACCGGGATGCGCACCGAGGCGGTGGTGAAGGGGTCGACGCCGCATTCGTAGACGCTGTACTTGACCCGGTCGTACCGCTTGGGCCCGAGGGCCTGGGAGAGCAAGACGAAAGCCACCGCCATCCCCACGCCGATCCCCAGCATGAGAAGGACCGAGAAGTACGGATCAGAGAACCGGATGGAGGAAACGAAGTTCGCCACCGCGCCCCTTCCCTTGCGGATGTGCTAAAAAGCGAGAAGCTTGACGGAGTCTGCCGCTACCCGGATCACGGGCTCCCAGTATACCCCGAGAACGAGCGTCGGCAGGACCAGCAGGCACAGCATCGCCCGGGGAAACGCCGGGACGGGAAGCACGGCGGACTCCCGGGGGTCCTCCAGGAACATGACCTTGACGATCCGAGCGTAATAATACAGGGAGACGACGCTGTTGAGCGCCGCCACCACGGCCAGCCAGTAGACCCCCCGGTTGATGACCTCGGCGAAGAGGTAGACCTTCCCGATGAACCCGGAGAACGGGGGGATCCCCGTCAGGGCGAAGAGGAAGACCGACAGGGCGACGGCGGCGAAGGGGGCCCGGCTCCCGAGTCCGGAGTAGTCCGAGATCTCCTCGCTCCTCGTTCCATTGGCCACCAGGATGACCACGTAGAAGGCGCCCAGGTTCATGAACAGGTAGACCACGAGGTAGAACAGGATCGCCCTGAGCCCCACCGGGGTGAGGAGGACGAACCCCATCAGCATGTACCCGGCGTGGGCGATGGAGGAGTAGGCCAGGAGCCGCTTCACGTTTTTCTGGTTGATGGCGACGAGGTTCCCCACTGTCATCGTCACCGCGGACAGGACCGCGAACAGCAGCGGCCAGTCCACGCTGGAGAACTTCCACATCCCCGCCGCGGCGTCGGGGGTGGCGAAGACCGTGTAGAAGAACCGCACGAGAACGGCGAAGCCGGCGGCCTTGGGGCCCACCGAAAGGAAGGCGGTGACCGGGGTGGGGGCGCCCTCGTAAACGTCGGGGCTCCACATGTGGAACGGGACCGCCGCGATCTTGTACCCGAACCCGACCGTCACCATCGCCGCGGCCAGGAACATCGGCAGCGTCGCCTTCCCCAAAGCCAGCCCCCGCCCGATCTCCCCGATATGGGTGGTGCCGGTCAGCCCGAACAGGAGGGAGAAGCCGTAGATCATCACTCCCGAGGCGGTCGCCCCGTACACGACGTACTTCATCGAGGCCTCGGTCGACCGCGCTCTCCCCTTGAGGTAGCCCGCCAGGAGGTAGGAGGGGATCGAGACCAGCTCCAGCGAGAGGTAGAGCATCACGATGTCGGTCGCCGCCGCAAGGAGGAACATCCCGAGCAGCACGGACAGCAGGAAGATGTAATATTCCGCCTGGCTCTTGTCCTTGAGCTCCGCGCTGTCCATCGACATGGCGACGACCACGATCGTCGCCAGGGCGGTCAGCGCCTTGAAGAAGACCGCGAACCCGTCGAGGGCCACCATCCCCTCGAACAGCGACGTGCCCGGCCCCCCGGGCAGCAGGCCGACGAGCAGGAGCGAGGCCCCGACCCCCGCCAGCGACAGGAGCGCGGGCGCGGCCGACCGCCGGTTCTTCGAAGCGACATGCGCGGCCACGAGCAGGAGGATCGTCGCCGTGATCGCCAGCTCCGGCAGGAAGTATTTCAGGCTTTCGAGGTTCCCGAGGAACATCCTAGATCACCATCTTGACGACGTCGACGAGCTTGATCAGCGAAGAGCTCATCAGGTTCAGCACCGGCATCGGGTAGACGCCGAGCACCAGCGCGACCAGCGCCAGCGGGGCCAGGCAGAAGACCTCGCGGGCGTTGATCTCCTCGAGCTGGGCGTACTTCGGATTGAGCGGACCCAGGAAGACACGCTGGAGCGCCCAGAGGTGGAACGCGGCCACGATGATGATCCCGGAGGCGGCGATCATCACGAACGTCCGGAAGACGGGGAACGACCCGATGAAGACCATGGACTCGGCGACGAACCCGGAGAGGCCCGGCAGTCCCAGCGAGGCGAAGAACGCCACGGTCATGAAAAAGGTGTAGACCGGCACGACCGCGCCCAGGCCGCCGAACCCGTCGATCTGCCGGTGGTGCGCACGGTCGTAGACGACGCCGACGAGGAAGAAGAGCATCGCCGTGATC
>JACRIV010000027.1 GCA_016220005.1 Deltaproteobacteria bacterium | reverse complement strand
TGCACCGCCAGCCCTTTGTCGGACTCCCTGCGCCCGGCTCGGCGTACCGCAAGTACGCCTGCGCCGTGCTCGGTCGTCCTCCTCGGTCTGACGGCGCATCCGCTTCGCCTCGGCTGCCGACCCTTCCGGGGACAGGCCCCTTGCTCCGGCTTCGTTGCGCTCCCTCGCCGTACTATACAGTACGCCTCGGTCGCGCGCCTCGCCGGACGCGGCGCATCGACGTTCTCGGTGCGTCAGCCTATTTGCGAGACGGGACACTGGCCGGGCATAAACCGCTAATCCGGCCTTTGGAGGGATGTTCCCCCATTACGGAAACGGCCCGGAGGTTCATTCCCCCGGGCCGTTAGGATCGCTTCGCTACGCGCGGGGCGCGTGCCGCAGGGCAACGCCTACTTCTTCCCCCGCTTCTCCTTGAGGATCTTCTCCACGTTGGCCTGGGCGACCTTGAGGAGGTCGGCGCTCAGCCGGTAGTTGTGCGTTCCCCGGCCGTTGGAGACGGCGAGGTAGTTGGCCTCCGCCTGCTTGAGGAGCGCCTCCTCCTCGTCCACCTTGTTGCCCGCCTTGCGGCTGCGCGCGAGGTACTCCTTGGCCTCCTCAAGCGAAACGGCGATGGCGTTCTCCCGCTTCGTGATGTCCTGCTTCCAGTCCAGGAGCATCTTGCCGTACTTCGCGCTGTGGCATTCCTCGCACTTCGCCTTGACGGTCAGGACGGTCTGCGTGCCTTTTTTGAGCTCGTGGCACTCGGTGCACTTGGTTCCCGCCTGCGCCATGACGTCCGCCTTCGGGGAGACCCCGTAGACCTTCACCTTCCCCTCGTAGAGGGCCTTCTGCGCCTTGTGGCAGTGCGCGCAGTCGATGTCCTTGCTCTCGTGGTGGCACTTCATGCACTCGGTCTTGGTGACGATCCGCATCTTATGCTTCTCGGGCGAATGGCACTTCGCGCATTCGATCCCCACGTCCCGGACGTGGAGCGCGTGCGGGAAGTCGACCTCCATCTCCTTGAAGAACTTCTTCTCCGGGGGGCCGACCCGCTGATGGCAGAGGGTCATGCAATAGGACGACGGCCTGGCCAGGATGGCCGGCTTCTGCGGCCCGCCCGCGATCCCCGCCATCCTGTAGGCGGCGGAGACCTGCTCGTACCCCGCCTTGACGATCTTGTACGCATACTCGATGTTGTGGGCTCCCCGCCCCGCCCTGAGGAAGTTCAGATTGGCGCGGGCGTCCGCCACCATGGCGCGCGCCCCGGCAAGGCCCTTCGATTTCGCCTCGCCGGACCCCACCGCGGCCAGCCCGGAGGCGACGAGCCGCTCCATCTCCACTGTGAGGTTGCGGGACTCCCGGACCCAGTCGTCCAGCATGAGGTCGTATTTCTTTCCGTGGCAGGCCACGCAGCTGTTCCGTTCCGCCGTGAGCTTCTTCTCGCCGGGGTAAGCGACCCCCGACTCGCGCATCTCCACGGACCGGGTGTGGCAGCCCGTGCAGGCCACCTGGGCGGAGAACATCCGGGAGGGGGTGTCCGGCACGCCGCGCGCCCCCGTGCCCATGTACATCTCCTTCTGGTAGGTGTGGAGCCGCTTGTGGCAGGCGTCGCACTGGACCTCGAATGTCTTGACCAGCTCCACCTCCCCGTGCCGGATCGGCTCGTGGCACCGGAAGCACTGGATCGCGTTGTAAGTCACGTGCACCCGGTGAAGGGCCAGGGGGTCGCTTTTCTTCTCCAGGCGCCCGACGTGGCAGTCGTAGCAATGGGAGTCGTTCACCTTGCCGTCCCCGGCCGCCACGCGGATGTGGCACTGCTTGCACTGGACGCCGATCTTGAGGTACGAGTCGTGGGAGAACATGAACCCGCCGTGCTCCACGGTCCGGGTCGGGGTCCCGTGGCACCCCGGGCAGCCGCCCAGCGCCTGTCCCTGGCTGATCCCCTTGAAGTGGCACAGGAAGCACACGTTCGTGTCGACCGCGATGTGCTCTCCCTGGACGATCGAATAATGACAGGTCGTGCAGCGCAGCTTCTCGCCGCGCTTGAGTTTCGCCATGTGCTCCTGGTGGTCGAAGATGATGTTGGCGCCCAGTTTCGCCTTCCCCTTCTCGATCCGCCCCGCGTGGCACCCCGCCGCGAGGCAGTCGGAGTCCTTGACCTTGGCGTGCGGCCGGGGGTTGTACAGCCCCGTCCAGTATTTCAGGGTCGTCACCGTGATGAAGACGGGCGAGAAGGAGTGGCACTTGATGCAGGAGACGCTGGCGTGCTTCGACGTCTTCCATTGGGCGTAAAAGGGATCCATGTAGTGGCAGACCACGCAGGATTTCGGGAAGTACGCCGAGACGAAGAAGGCGCCGTTGATGACGACAAGGATCCCGAGGACAATCCCCCCCACGGCCATCAGCGGCTTCCGGTATTGGAGGACCAGGTCCCACCAGCTCAGGAACATCTCTTTCATCTGTTGAAAATTCATCGGTTGATGACCTCCGCCGCTTCTTGCTTGGCCCGCTTCGCCATGATCTCCTCGTACTCGAGCGGGTGATGGTCCTTCATCTCGTGTTCCGAGATCTGCCCGTGCCACCACATGAGCGTCCCCGGAAACCGGTCGGGATTGAAGTGGACGTTGTAGAAGTGCCAGATCACGATCGCCAGCGTGGCGAGCAGCGCCTCGTCGCTGTGCGCCTCGTGGGCGATGTCCAAAACGAACTTCGGGAAGAATTTCAGCGCGATCGACTCCCCCCAGAGAAGCGCCCCCGAACCGATCATGATGACGCATCCCCAGTAGACCGCCCAGTAGTCGAACTTCTCGATGTAGCTGAACCGGCCGAACCGGGGCTTCTCCGTCGTTCTCCCGAGGAAATAGCGGATGTTCCGGGCGGCGTCCCGCACGTCCTTGGGCATCGGGATGAGCAGCATGAAGTCCCTCCGGCCGTCACGGGAGAGGATGGTGTAAAAGAGGTGGTGCACCATGAAGTAGATCAGCATCCCCGCGCCGATCCGGTGCACGATGGTGGAGTTGCCGATCCCGCCCCACATGGCTACGACGAACCGGGAGAGGATGAAGTTGGGGAACTTGATCGGCATCCCCGTGATGATCAGGAGGATGACCGAGGTGAACATCACGATGTGCTGGAAGCGGAAGTTCCGGTTGAACCGCTGGAACATCTCCCCTTCCTCGTGCCGTTTCTCCCGCCTCCGCTCCTCCCTGCGCCTCCGCTCCTCCTCCCTGCGCTCGGCCGCCGTCCGGAGGCGGATCTCCCGCTCCATCTCCTCGCGCACCCGCCGGCGGATCTTCTCGCGGAGCTCGGCCGCCTTCTCGGGGTCAAGGTGGGCGGTCTCCTCCGCCAAGGCCGCTTCGATCTCCTTCTCGATGATTTCCTGCAAAGGTTCCCTTTTTTCGTCTACACGCATGCGTTCACTCCCTGGCATAGTTTGCTACTTCTCCCCGCGCAGTCTCCGGGTCCGCCCGTACATGTCGAGGAAGATGTGCGCGATGAGGGCGAGCATGGTGCCGATGGTGAGGTACTTGAAGAAGGACGCCACGTAGTAGACGATCCCGGCCTCCTTCTTCTTTGCGTCGATGTGCATCTTCCCGACGGCGAAATTGGGGTTCGCCCCGGGATGGCACTTCCCGCAGGTCTTCGGGACGTTCTTCGGGTTCACCGAGGAAAGGGGGTCCTCCGCGGGGCGGATGTCGTGCGTGCCGTGGCAGGAGGCGCAGTTGGCCACGGTCCGCGATCCGAACTGGCTCGCCACCCCGTGGAACGATTCCTTGTAGGTCGCCACCTGCTCCGTCTCGATGCCGAACTTCCCCATGACGGAGACCGACGCGTGGCACTTGGAGCACTGGTCGGCCACGTGGGTGGCATACACCGTCGACTTCGGGTCCTCGTGGCCGTAGATCTTGTGCTCCCCGTGGCAGCCCGTGCACGACGGCGCCTCGACGATCCCCTTGCCGAGCGCCACGCCGTGGATCGAGGTCTTGTACTGGGCGTAGATCTCGATGTGGCAGCGCCCGCACGTCTCGGCGACCTTGGTGCGCGCCACCGCCGCCTCGGGGTTCTTCGCCTTGAGGATGTTGTGGTTCCCGTGGCAGTCCTGGCACAGCGGGGCCTTGCTGTTTCCCTTGGCGATCGCCTTCCCGTGCACGGAGTCGAAATAGGCCAGATAGGCGTCCGACTGGGGCGCCCCCTCGGCGTTCCCCTTGTAGTGGCAGTGGGTGCAGGCGATGCGGCGAGGCCGTTCGCGGTGCGGGATCTCGCTGATGTCGAAGTGGCAGTCCACGCACGTCTTCTTCTCGTGCACCGACCCCTTCAGCGTGTCGGCCGTCACGAACAGGTCCCGGATCTTCCCGTCCACGAGGATCTTCCGGAACTCGGGCTTGCCGTGGCAGAGGGTGCACTTTTCCAGGGAGACCCTTGCCTCCGCGCTCGGCACAGCGCCGAGGGACCCGATCCCCGGGAGCAGGGCGGCGATAACTGCGCAGATGACTCTTCCCTTCATATGATCCCTTCCTGTTTGAGTTTTTCGTACTCCAGCGGATGCTCCTGGCGAAGCCACTCCACCTCCACCTTCCCGGTCAGCCAGGCCATGTTCATCGGGAAGACCGACGGGTGCAGGTGCTCGTTGTAGACGTGCCAGAAAAGGAGAATGACGAACAACAGCAACCCCTGGTATCCGTGAATGATCAGCGTCAGGTCGAGGACGAACTTCGGGAGGAACTTCATCGAGAAGGTCTCCACCCAGAGGATGACGCCGGTCACCGAGATGAGGAAGACGCCGCTCGTCGCGCCCCAATACTGGAACTTCTCCTTGTAACCGTACTTCCCGAAGCGGGGATATTCCCCGGCGAGCCCCAGGTTATACCGGATCGCCTGGAGGAAGTCGTCGAAGTCCTGCCTTCGGAGGAGGACATCCCGCATCTCCCGCTTCCCCTCCCGGGAGAAGAGCATGTAGAAGGCGTGGTAGACGAGCTGGGCCATCAGGAGGACGGCGGCGGCCCGGTGGATGAATCCGCGGAAGAGGACTCCGCCCTCCAGCCGGATCAGGGTCCTGCCCAGCCAGTTTTCGTGGTACATCAGCGTGAAGCCGGTCAGGGCCAGCACCAGCAGCGTGACCATGAGCAGCAGGTGCTGCACGCGGTACATCAACGACATGCGGACGACCTGGGCGGATTTCGGGGATTCTGCGCTCATCGGCGTCACTCCTTCCTTGCCTCTTCCGCGCGTTCACGACGGCGCCACCTGCCAATAAGGTCCAGCCCAACGTGGAGGACGAACAGGATCACCAGCGCGGAGATGAAGATCGTGTAGAAGACCCGCACAGCGAACACCCCCATCGCCTTCTGGGCCGTCACCTCGACGTGGACCGCCCCCTTCGCGAAATTCGGCCCCGCGTTGGGGTGGCACTTCCCGCAGGTCCGGGGGAGGTTCGCCTTGTTGACCGGCGACGCCGGGTCCGACGAGGGCAGGATGCCGTGGAACCCGTGGCAGGAGGCGCAGTTGGCCGCCTTGGTCATCCCGTATTCCAGGGCGATCCCGTGGAACGACTCCATGTAGGTGGCGAAACGCTTCTTGGGCAGGGCGTAGCGGGAGGAGATCCCCTCCTTCTCGTGGCAGGCCGAGCAGGTCTTCGGAATGTTCTTCGCAAAGACCGGGGAGGCCGGGTCCGAGATCTTGGTGATCGTGTGCTCCCCGTGGCAGTCCGTGCACACGGGCGACTCGGCGATCCCCGCGCGCATGCCCTTCCCGTGGACGCTCGCCTCGTATTGCTCCAGGATGCCGGAGTGGCACTTCCCGCACAGGGTCGGGATGTTCTGTCGATGGGTGGCGGAACGCGGCTGGTCCCCGGGGAGGATGGCGTGGTTGCCGTGGCAGTCGGGGCACACCGCCGTCCCCATCAGGCCCGACTTCTTGAGGGCCATGCCGTGGACGCTCTTCTCGTACGCCTCCATCACCTTCTGGCCGGGAAGCCCGTACTTGTCCTCGATCGCGCGGTCCTTGTGGCATGCGAGGCACACCGCCGCGATGTTCAGATGGAACGTTCGGGACGCGGGGTCCTGGGCCTTGCGGATCTCGTGCTTTCCGTGGCAGCTCGCGCACGACGCGACGTCGCGGTTCCCCTTGGCGTAGCCTTTCCCGTGGGTGCTTCCGGCGTAGGATTTCTCCGCGTCCGGGTGGCACGTGCCGCACGAAACCTTGGCGAGCTTGCCGTGGGGGGCTTTCGCGTCCGAATGGCACGTCGTGCAGGCCCCTTTCCCGTGCACCGTCCCCCGGTACGCCTTTTCATCGACGTACAGCGACAGCGTCCCCCCGCCCGGGAGGGCTTTCTCGATCGACTTGTCGCCGTGGCACTCCAGGCATTCCTTGAAGGCGGCCGTAGGCGCCGGGCCGGCGGGGGCCGCGGCAAGCAGAACCGCTGCGGCCAATACGGCGAGCGCGAGCATCCGCATCCGTTTCATGGTTCCTCCGTGGCGATCCTTGTTCCTCCCGGCGCCCTGGCCCCGACCTGCTTTTCCTGATCCTCGATTTCCCGGAGCTCCAGCCCGTGCTCGTGCTCCATGTGGTGGCGGGAGATCTTCCCGTCGATCCAGGTGAGCGACATCGGGGCGACGTCAGGGTTCAGGATCACGTAATACAGGTGCCAGACGAAAATGGCCAGGGTGGCCAGGATTGCCTCGTAGTAATGGACGATCGTCGCCACGTCCAGGCCCCACATGGGGATGTGCCGGAGCGTCTCGTCCTGGAACCAGAGCATGAACCCGGTGACGATCATGACGATCGAGCCCCACACCAGGGCCAGGTACTCCGCCTTTTCCACGTAGCTGTACCGGCCGAACGCGGGCTTGTGGTGATCGAGCCCCGCGAAGTACCTGATCATCCCTGCGACGTCCCGGCCGTCCTGCAGAACGGGCATCATCCGGACGAACTGGTCCCGTCCCCTGGCCGTGAAGATCACGTAGAAAACGTGATAGACGCACGTCGCCACCATGAGCACGGCCGCGACGCGGTGCCCCTTCGCCCGCAGGGCCACGTTCGCCGCGTCCGAGAGGAACGGGATCGACCACTTGTATTTCAGCGCGAAGCCGGTGATCACGAGGACGAAGAAAGTCGTCAGGGTGAGGTAATGCTGCAGCCGTTCCGGCGCGTTCATCCGCTCGTACCCCGGATGCTCCCACTCCCTCCGCTGCCGGTAGATGGCCTGCAGCTTCCGGAAATAATCGGCGCCGTTGTGGACGACCATCCCGCCGATGACCACGACGATCATCCAGATGTAGATCCTCTCCACCCAGTACTTGACCTCCCCCCCGACCCCGCCCGGGCCGACGTGGATGTTCCCCTTGGCGAAGTTCTCCGTGGCCCCGGGGTGGCACTTCCCGCAGGTGACCTGGAGGTTCTTGGGATGCACGGTCGAACGGGGATCGGAGGACCGGAAGATCTCGTGGCCCCCGTGGCAGGAGGAGCAGTTGGCCACCGTCGTGTCCCCGAGTTTCTGGGAAAGCCCGTGGAAGCTCTCCTGGTAGCCCTTCACCTTCTCCGTAGCGACGCCGTACCGGTTGGAAAGCTTCTCGGCGGCATGGCAGGAGGGGCAGGTCTTCTCCGACACCGCGGCGAAGGATACGCTGGAGCCGGGGTCCGCCGCCTGGCGGATGTCGTGCTCTCCATGACAGTCGGTGCACCCGGGGGCGTCGGGGACGCCCCGGTAGAACGCCGCCCCGTGGACGCTGTCCCGGAAGATCGTGTACACACCGTAGTGGCATTTTCCGCAGGTCTCGGGGATATTCGACCGGAAGATGGGCGAAGCGGGGTCGAGCCGGTCCGTAAGGTCGTGCGATCCGTGGCAGTCGACGCAGCTTGCGGACTTGTTCAGCCCCTTCTCGACGATCGCCCGGTTGTGGATGCTCTTTTCATACATCTTCGCCGCGCCGGGAATGGCGATGCCGCCCCGCTCGGCCAGCTCCCGGCTGGCGTGGCACCGCGTGCAGGTCGCCGCGATGTTCCGGAAGTAGACGGGCGAAGTGGAGACGGACGACTTCGTGATTGCGTGCGCCCCGTGGCAGTCGGAGCACCGGGGGGTGTACCCCACGTTGTTCTTCTTGTGCACCACCACGTGCCTGCTCTTCTTGAAGACCGCGGCCGCCGCGGAATGGCAGCCCGAGCAGTCCACGGGGGCGAGCCGGGCGGTGTGGGGAAGGTCCGTGACGTCCCCGTGGCAGTCCGTGCAGGAGAGGTCCGCGTGGACCGAGGCCTTGTACTTGCCGGAGTCGACGTAGAGGGAGATGCCGGGGAACGGGCCGACGAAGCGGGCGGGCTTTGCCGGCCCGCGGGCCTTCACGTTGCTCGCCTTTTCCGAGGCGGACCAGGCGAGGATCCCCGAATCGCCGTGGCAGTCGAAACACTGCCCGTTATCCAGGGCGAAGGACGTCCCGGCGGAAAGGACGGCGAATAAGAACAACAAAACGGAAGCGACCGGTGCGACGAAGCAAACCCTTTCCCGGCGCAGGGGAAACATGTCCACCCCCTCCTTGATCCGGCCAGTTCACCGCGAGCCGCCCAAATGCGATCCGTTACGAATATTGTCGACTGTATACATACAGCATCAAACGGGGAGAATCAAGCCGAAAATTCGCGACCCGTGTGACCTCGCCGGCGGGTGCCGGTTTACCCCCGTCCACCGCTCCGATACTGTATCTTCGGTACGAATCCCCGTGGCAATCCCGGACGACATCCTCGGGAGCTCCGGTTCCAGGCCTCCCGCCGCAGCACCCTCGAGCTTCTCTCCGTGATCGTTGAGGAAGCGCGGAGATGGGAGAGACCGCAATCGCCCCCCTGGCGCGGCTCCTGGGGCTGCAGGACCGCATCCTCGAGGAAATCATCTTTAGAAACGCGCCGTTGCCCGATGACCTCCCCGAGGAGATCCGGCGCATCCTCTAGAAGCCGGCGGGCTAAACATTGTTTTATCGACTTGGAATTGCCGAGGGGAGCGCCAGTTAGCGGAATTATTTTTTGCGCCCGCCTTTTTCTTGACAGGGTATGGCGGACACAATATCTTGTATCCGTGATCCTGAAGGCCACAAGATAAGCTATCATATAATTGACTCGGCGCTTTTCCCCGAAAAGCGCCCCGGATGGAGTGAAAAATGGACCTGAATGCGCCAGCCGAGGCGAAGGCAGGAACCGATTTCAAGGGAGCCGTCGCCCGGACCCCGGGGAAGGGGGTCGCCGGAATCCCGGCCAAGGAGTGGATCGAGCGGATTTCCCGGAAATACGGCCCGCTCCCGATCTCCGAAAACGCGCGGAAAGTGCTGGAACGGAGGTACCTCAAGAAGGACGCACACGGGAAGGCCCTCGAGTCTCCCGAGGAGATGGCGGCCCGCGTCGCGTGCAACATCGCGTCGGCGGAAGGGCTATACTACGGCGCCATCCCCGAGGTGGTGCTGCAGTGGGCGGAGACCTTCTATGCGATGATGTCCCGAATGGACTTCGTCCCCAACTCCCCCACCCTGATGAACGCGGGGCGGGAGCTGCAGCAGCTGTCGGCCTGTTTCGTGCTGCCCGTCGACGACTCGATGGACTCCATCTTCGAAGCGGTCAAGAACACCGCCCTCATCCACAAGAGCGGCGGGGGGACCGGCTTCTCCTTCTCCCGGCTGCGGCCCAAGCACGATGTGGTCAAGTCGACCAAGGGGATCTCCTCCGGACCCATTTCCTTCATGACCGTGTTCGACGCCGCCACCGAGACGATCAAGCAGGGAGGCACGAGGCGGGGCGCCAACATGGGGATCCTCCGCGTGGACCATCCCGACATCCTCGACTTCATCACCTGCAAGACGAAGAACGACCGGCTGAACAACTTCAACATCTCGGTGGCGCTGACCGAGGAGTTCATGAAGGCGGTGGAGGCCGACTCCGAGTACGACCTGGTCAACCCCCACTCCCGGGAGGTCGCCGCCCGCCTCAAGGCGCGGGAGGTGTTCGAGAAGATCGTCGACTCCGCGTGGCGAAACGGCGAGCCGGGGATCATCTTCCTCGATCGGATCAACCGGGACAACCCCACTCCCAAGCTCGGGGCCATCGAGAGCACGAACCCCTGCCTTACGGGCGAAATGCTCGTCGCAGTGGCCGACGGCCGCGGCGCCGTGCCCATCCGCCAGCTCGCCGAGGAAGGGAAGGACGTGCCGGTCTTCTGCCGTAACGAGAAAGGCCGGGCCACGGTGCGGACGATGCGGAATCCGCGCGTCACCGGCCGGCGCAAGCCGATCCTCAAGGTCACGCTCGACGACGGCAGCTTCCTGCGCGTCACGGAGAACCACCGGTTCGTCCTTTCCGACGGCCGCGTCAAGGAGGCACAGGACCTTGTTCCGGGTGACAGCCTCAGCCTCATGACTCGCCGCACGTCCTCGTTCGAAAAGCTGCTGCCGCACTCGAGCGGAAGCCCCCAACCCTACCGGTGGGTTTCCACGACCGACCGCCCGAGTTGGGAGCTCGAGCACCGGCTCATCGCCAACTTCCACCATCGCCGGCAGGCCGGCAAGAGCCTCGATTGGCGCAGGCACGTGGTCCACCATCGCGATTACGACGGTCTCAACAACGACCCGGCCAACCTCGCCGTCATGACGAAGGAGGCGCACGACAGGCACCATTCGAAGGACCGCGAAGGGGAAAAGAACCCGATGCGGCGCTTCCCCGAAAAGAATTGGATGAACGACCCCGTCAGGCAGCAGGAATTGCGGCTGAAGCACCATGTCGGTGCCACGCGCGGCGAGGCAACCAAGGCTCGAATCGGGTCCGCGACGACGGTTCGCTTCATGGACGAAGGCTTCCGTGCCCGTCACGTCGAGGCCGTGAGAACGGCCATGGCCGGGACCCGCGATGCGTTCATGGAAGGAATCCGCGGGCGGGCGCTAAGAAAGCTTGAAGAGTGCCAGGGCGCTACCGATCTCCGCTGCTTCCTCGACGACAACGTCGTCATGGTGGAACGAACGTGCGAACACTGCGGCAAGGCGTTCTCGGTGGAATGGAGCCGGCGGGAGCAATCGTTCTGCACGAGGGCGTGCTGCCTGTCCCGACACAACGGCGATTCGGGGATCCGCCGGAAGATCGCCGAAGGCGTGCGGGGCGCCTACGCCGCCAGGTCGGAGGACACGAGGCGGGGGCAGGTGGAGTGCCTCCTCGAATTGAAATTCGAGACGGGCCGCATGCCGCTCAAGAAGGAGTGGGAGGATCGCTGTGCGGCGGAAGGGATCTCGAGGCGTCTCGGCACGGAGTTCGGGTTCCCTACCTACGAGGCGCTGAAAGGAGCCTCAAAGACGTATAACCACCGGGTCGTGGCCGTCGTGCCCGATGGCGTGGAGGACGTCTACAACGGGACCGTCGACGACTGCCACAATTTCTACGTCGGCCATTTCCCGGGGGAGATCGACGGCGACCCCTGCCACCACTACGTCAACGTTCTGCAATGCGGAGAGCAGCCGCTTTTGCCTTACGAATCGTGCAATTTGGGGTCGGTCAACCTCGCCAACATGATCTCGGGGGAGAACGGCGGCACGCGGATCGACTACGAGAAGCTCAAGGTGATGATCCACAACGCGGTCCGGTTCCTGGACGACGTCATCGACATGAACAACTACCCCCTGAACGAGATCCGGCAGATGACGATGGGCAACCGCAAGATCGGGCTGGGGGTCATGGGGTTCGCCGACATGCTGATCCGGCTCGGCGTTCCCTACGACTCGGACGAGGCGCTGGCGATCGGCCAGGAGGTCATGAGCTTCGTCCAGGAGGAGTCGACGGCCGCCTCGTGCCTTCTGGCGCGCGAGCGGGGGTCGTTCCCGAACTACGGGATCAGCGTCTTCCCCGAGAAGGGGGGGATCCCCCGGCGGAACGCCACCACGACGACGATCGCCCCCACGGGGACGATCAGCATCATCGCCGGCTGCAGCAGCGGGATCGAGCCGCTCTTCGCCCTGTCGTTCACCCGCAACGTGATGGACAACGACCACCTGGTGGAGGTCCATCCCCTCTTCGAGGCGGAGATGCGCCGGCGCGGCCTCTACTCGGTCGAGAAGATGGAGGAGATCTCCCGGGCGGGCTCTCTGCGCCACGTGGAAGGGATCCCGGAGGAGGTCCGCCGGGTCTTCGTGACCGCCCACGACATCTCGCCCGAGGCGCACCTGCGGATGCAGGCCGCCTTCCAGAAATACGTGGACAACGCCGTCTCCAAGACGGTCAACTTCCCCGCCGAGGCGACCCGGGAGGAGGTCCGCAAGGTCTTCGTCCTCGCCTGCCGGCTGGGCTGCAAGGGAGTCACCGTCTACCGGGACAAGAGCCGCGAGGAGCAGGTGCTGAACATCGGCGAGGTCGGCCGCAAGGAGGCCGGCGCGGAACCCGCTCCCCCTCAGGCTTCGCTGCCGGGCTACGCCACGCCGCGGCCCCGCCCCGACACCCTGCTGGGCGTCACCAAGGAGATGAAGACGAGCTGCGGGAAGCTCTACGTCACGATCAACCGGGACCAGCGCGGGATCTTCGAGATCTTCAACCAGATGGGAAAGGCCGGCGGGTGCGCCGCTTCCCAGTCGGAGGCGATCGGCAGGCTCGTGTCTCTCGCCCTGCGCTCCGGCGTCCAGCCCGACATGATCATCAAGCAGTTGAAGGGGATTTCCTGCCACCTCCCCGCCTGGGGCGGCAACGGCGGGAAGATCCTGTCGTGCGCGGACGCGGTCTCGAAGGCCATCGAATGGTACATGGAGAACGTCGACAAGATGTTCGCGGGCCTCCCCGCCTCCGGGGCGTCCCCGGCGGGCGGCGGCGCTCCCTCCCTTTTCCGGTCCGGCGACCCGGACGGCGAGAATCGGGAGATCGTGCGCGGCGCGTGCCCCGACTGCGGAAGCCAGGTCGAGATGCAGGAGGGGTGCCTCAAGTGCCGGTCGTGCGGGTTCTCGGAATGCTGAGCACACCGATTAATAAATACGGACTCGCGTCGGGAGAACATTCGGAGGCGCAGCGTAGCGAGGAAGGGGTATCAAGCGGAGCGGGGCGCCTCCTGCAGAATGAATGTCCTCCCGAAAGATGAAGCGTGCCTGCACCGTTCGTCACGTTTGAGGGGATCGAGGGGTCCGGGAAGACCACCCAGGTCCGGATGCTCTCGGAACACCTCAAGGCGAAGGGGATCGCGCACGTCGTGACCCGCGAGCCGGGGGGCACTCCGCTTGCGGACGAAATACGCTTCCTCCTTCTGTCTCCGCGCGAAGAGACTGTTTTCCCGGAAACGGAGTTGCTCCTTTACGAGGCCGCGAGGGCGCAGCACGTGCGCTCGGTCATCCTTCCCGCACTCTCCTCCGGCCGGGCGGTCTTGTGCGACCGGTTTTTCGACGCGACGTCGGCGTATCAGGAGTTCGCGCGGGGTCTTGACCGGGAGTCGGTGGACCGGTTCAACCTCTTCGCCTCCGCAGGGCTCGCTCCCAACCTCACTTTCTACCTCGACGTGGACCCCGAGGAGGGATTTATCCGCCTCCGAGGCCGTGGGACCCGGCCTGACAGGATCGAGTCGGAGAAAATGGAGTTCCACCGGAAGGTCCGCCAAGGGTACCTGACCATGACGTCGCGGGCTCCCGAACGGTTCATCCTGCTCAACGGTGCTCCCCCGCCGAACGAGGTCTTCCGCCTCGTGCGGGAGGCTGCGGAGGCCCGCTTCGGATGGTAGAGCCCCTTTCCGCCATCCGGGGGCAGGACCGGGCGGTCGCCCTCCTGCGCCGCTACCTTGCGTCGGGGATGGTCCCCCCCGGGCTTCTCTTCTTCGGCGAGGAGGGTATCGGCAAGGAGAAGGCGGCCATGGCCTTCATCGGCGCCCTCTTCTGCCGCCGCCGGACGGCCGACGGCGCGTGCGGGGGATGCCCCGAATGCCGCCGCTTCGCCTCCGGGGCCCACCCCAACCTCCTGCGCGTCTCGCCGGAGAACCACTTCATCCAGATCGCGGAGATCCGAGCGCTGAAGGAGGAGCTGTCCCTCAAGGCGTTCTCCGAGAGGCCCCGGGCGGCGCTCATCTGCCCGGCGGACCGCATGACCCTCCAAGCGGCGAATGCCCTGCTCAAGACGCTCGAGGAGCCCCCGCCGTCCACGCATCTCGTGCTCGTCGCCCACAGGCTTTCGGAGCTCCCTCCCACGATCATCTCGCGCTGCCAGAAGGTCCCCTTCGCCACGCTCCCTCCGGAGGAAGTGGTGGAGATCCTCCGGGGAATCCCCTCCGTGGGGAAGCGGTACGACCCCGTTGAGGTCCGGGCCGCAGCGGCCTGCGCCGGGGGAAGCCCGGGCCGGGCGCTCCTGCTGCTCGAAGAGACGGGGGAAGAGCGCCAGGCGTGGGTAGGCCTGTTCTCCCGCATGGACCCCGCGGGGATCGCAGCGGCGGGAGAGGCGTGGAAGAAGACGGGGGAGCGCAAGGGGCAGATCGCGGTCCCGCTCTCCCTCGTCCGGGACCTCGCCCTCTTATCTTCGGGAGTGAGAACGGATATAATAAACGAAGATTTCCGGGACATGCTCGGCGCCATAGCCGGCCGGAAGAGCCCTTACGGGTGGGCCGGCGCGTTCCAGGCGCTGCTCTCCATGTCCCGCCTGCCTCCCCAGGCCCAGAAGCGGCTGGCGATGGAGGCATTTTTATTTGGCGTGCACAAAAAGGATTGAAACGATGGATCTGGCTGGTGTAAGGCTCCGAGGCATCTGCAAGATGCACCACTACGATTGCACGGGAACCCCCTTGAAGAAAGGGGACTACGTGGTCGTGCAGACCGAGCGGGGGGCGGTGCTGGGCGAGGTCGTCCAGCGGATCGAGGGCCACGCTCCCGCCGGGCGGAAGCTCCAGTATGCAAAGGTCGTCCGGGCCGCGACGGGCGACGACGTCCACGCCCACCAGGAGAACGCCCGGCGCGAGGCCGAGGCGCACGCCTTCTGCCTGAAGCGGATCGAGGCGAGGCAGCTCCCCATGAAGCTGGCGCGGACCGAGGTGCTCCTCGACAGGAGCAAGGCGATCTTCTACTTCACCGCCGACGGCCGCATCGACTTCCGGGAGCTGGTCAAGGACCTGGCCCACGAACTCCGGACCCGCATCGAGATGCGGCAGATCGGCGTCCGGGACGAGGCGCGGGTGGTCGGGGGGATCGGGCCGTGCGGCAAGAATCTCTGCTGCGCCGCCTTCCTCAACGACTTCGAGCCCATCACGGTGAAGATGGCCAAGGACCAGAAGCTGGCCCTGAATCCCGCGAAGCTGTCGGGCGTCTGCGGCCGGCTCATGTGCTGCCTCATCTACGAGCACGAATCCTACGCCAGGCCCAAGTCCTGCGAGACGTGCGCCGCGGCCCGCGGGGAGGCGCCTCCCCCTCCCGACGCCGGGGAGGGCGACGAGCTCTCCTTCCGCTTCGGCGACGAGGAGGAAGGAGCATCGTGAAGTCCACGTTTTACGTTACGACCCCGATCTACTACGTCAACGACGTCCCCCACATCGGCCACGCCTACACCACGATCGCCGCCGACGTCCTCGCCCGATACCACCGGATGAAAGGGCAGAAGGTGTTCTTCCTCACGGGGACCGACGAGCACGGGGAGAAGGTCCAGAAGACCGCCGCACGTCAAGGGCTGGCCCCCCGCGAGCTGGCCGACCGCGTGGTCACAAGGTTCCAGGGCCTGACCCCGGCGCTGCACATCTCCAACGACGACTTCATCCGCACCACGGAGCCGAGGCACTACGCGTCCGTCCAGGATCTCTTCCGGAAGTCGCTGGGCAACGGGGACATCTACCTCGGCGAGTACGAGGGATGGTACTGCACCCCCTGCGAGTCGTACTGGACCGACCTGCAGATCGTCGACGGGAAGTGCCCCGACTGCGGGCGGCCCGTGGAGAAGCGGAAGGAGCCCTCCTTCTTCTTCCGCCTCTCGAAGTACCAAGAACCGCTCCTCGACTACTACGAGAAGAACCCCGCCTTCATCCGGCCGGAGAGCCGCCGGAACGAGGTCGTCGCCTTCGTGGAGGGGGGCTTGAACGATCTTTCGGTCTCCCGAACCTCCCTCGCCTGGGGGATCCCGATCCCCGGGCACCCGGGGCACGTGATCTACGTATGGTACGACGCGCTTACGAACTACGTCACCGGAGTGGGGCACCCGGACGGCGGAGAAAATTTCGAGACCTTCTGGCCGGCGGACATCCACATGGTGGGGAAGGACATCCTCCGGTTCCACGCCGTGTACTGGCCCGCGTTCCTGATGTCGGCGGGGGTCGCCCCGCCCCTGGGCGTGTTCGCGCACGGCTGGTGGACCGTCGAAGGCCGGAAGATGAGCAAGTCCCTGGGGAACGTCGTCGACCCCTACCAGATGGTGGAGACCTACGGGGCGGACGCGTTCCGGTACTTCCTCCTCCGGGAGGTCCCTTTCGGGCTCGACGGCGACTTCTCGAAGAAGGCCATGGTGCACCGGATCAACTCGGACCTGGCCAACGATTTCGGGAACCTCCTGAACCGGACCCTGGGGATGCTGGGGAAATATTTCGGCGGAACGGTGCCCGCCCCCTCCCTCGCCGGGGAGGAGGACCTCGCGCTCATCGCCCTGTCGCGGGAGGTGCTCTCCGCCGTGGACGCCGCGATGGAGAATGTGGAATTCCACAAGGCGCTCTCCGCCGTGTGGGACCTCGTGAAGGCCGCCAACCGGTACGTGGAAGCCCAATCCCCGTGGACGCTCGCGAAATCCCCCGCCGACCGGGAACGCCTCGGGACGGTCCTCTACAACATCCTGGAGGCCGCGCGGATCTGCGTGCTCCTTGCCGCCCCCGTCGTCCCCACCGCCGCGCAGAAGATGTGGGAGGCGCTCGGCTGCGAGGGCGAGGTGGCGAAGGCGCTCGTTTCCTCCGCGGGCGCGTGGGGGGGCCTCCGGTCCGGCGTGACCCTCCCGAAGTCCGCCGTCGCCTTCCCCCGAATCGAAGAGTAGAGCCGCCGATGCCGGAGTCCGTTACGCCGGCGGAGCGCAGCCCGCGTGCTATGCTCGCCTCACGGGATACCCCTCGCGGGGGACGCCTTGCCCGTCCGTCCCTGGGCGGGCGGCGGCTTCGTCGCTCCTCGTTCCGCCATCCCTGGCTCTCACTTCGTCGCTCAGACCCCCGCGAAGGGCATCCCGTTGCGGCGGCTTGCCCGCGGGCGGGAAGCGCAGATGTTTTTTGACTCCCACGCCCACCTGGACCTCGAGCCGCTGTGCGACGCGGAGGAGGAGGTCGTGCGCCGCGCCCGGGAGGCCGGCGTCGCCCACATCGTCACGATCGGCATCCACCCCCGCAGCGACGAGAAGGCGATCGCGATCGCCCACCGCCACGCGGGCGTCTACGCCGCCGTGGGACTGCACCCGCACGACGCCTCCGAGTGCTCCGACATTCTCGTGGAGCGCCTCGACCGCCTTTCCCGCTGCGACAAGGTGGTCGGGATCGGCGAGACGGGGCTCGACTTCTTCCGCGACCGGTCCCCCCGCGACGCCCAGCGGGCCGCCTTCCGCGAGCAGGTCCGGCTGGCCCGCCGCAGGCGCCTCCCGGTCATCGTCCACGACCGGGACGCCCACGACGAGATCCTCGCCATCCTGGCGGAAGAAAAGGCCGCCGAGGTGGGCGGTATCATCCACTGCTTCTCGGGGGACCTCGAGATGGCGCGGAAGGCGATCGCCATGAACTTCCTCATCTCCATCCCCGGGGCGATCACCTACAAGGGCTCCGAGAAGCAGGCGGAGGCGGTCCGTCGGATCCCCCTTGCGAAGCTCCTCATCGAGACCGACTGTCCGTTCCTTGCGCCCGTCCCGCACCGGGGAAAGCCGAACGAGCCCGCCTTCGTCCCCCTTGTGGCCCGGAAGATCGCCGAGATCAAGGGGGTCACCGAGGAGGACGTGGGCCGGGTCACCTCGCTTGCCGCCAAGCGGATCTTCCGCATCCCGGTCGACGAGGAGGTCCGCATCGCCTACAGGATCCGCAACTCCCTTTACCTGAACATCACCAACCGGTGCACCAACGCCTGCGTCTTCTGCGCGAAGCGGGACGACTACTACGTCAAGGGGCACTACCTCAAGCTGCCGGGGGAGCCGTCCGTTGCAGAAGTCCTCGCGGAGGTGGGCGACCCGACGCGGTACGAGGAGATCGTCTTCTGCGGGTTCGGGGAGCCGCTGCTCCGGCTCGAGGACGTCAAGGCGATCGCGAAGGCGCTCAAACACAAGGGGGCGAGGATCCGTATCAACACGGACGGGCTGGCGAACCTGGTTCATGGCCGAAACGTGCTGCCGGAGCTTGCCGGCCTCGTGGACGCCCTCTCCGTGTCGCTGAACGCCCCGGACGCGGAGACCTATGCAAGGATCTGCCCAAGCCGCTACGGGACCGCGTCCTTCCCCGCCCTGCTCGACTTCCTCCGGGAAGCGCCGCGCCACGTCCCTTCCGTCACGGCCACTGCCGTGGCCTTGCCCGCCCTGGACCAAAAGGCCGCGCGGCGCCTGGCCGAGTCGATCGAAGGGGTCGCCTTCCGACTGCGCCCCTACGACGAGGTGGGGTAAGTGTGTGGCTGCGGGCTTTATGGTCCTGCCACGTCGTTCTCCAGGACCGTCCCTAGCTGCTCGACGGCGTACCCCTTCGCTCTCAGCAGCTCGATGATCCCGTCCCTGCCCACCAGGTGGCCGGCGCCCACAACGGCGAAGCAGCGCTCTCCCCGCCTTAGGTACTCCTCGATCTTCGAAGCCATGTCCCGGTTCCTCCGGGAGACCAGGATTTCGTAGACCGGCCGCAGCTTCGGGTATTCGTTCACGCTCTCGAAGACCACCGACTCCATCCCGCGCGCGTCCCCCGCGCTCCAATAGGCGATGATGTCGTCGATCTCCTTCCCGACCTTCGCGAGGTCGGTGAGCGTGTAGAAGAGGAAGAGGTCCTGAATCCCGTCCGGCAGGCCGTTCAGGAGATTGACCACGTAATCATACGCCTCGAGCTCGACGATCTTCTTCCGGCCGTCCGCCTTTTCGAGGAAATAGCGGTCGATCCCGTATTCGGGG
Source organism: Deltaproteobacteria bacterium (assembly GCA_016220005.1). GTDB lineage: Bacteria > Desulfobacterota > Deferrimicrobia > Deferrimicrobiales > Deferrimicrobiaceae > JACRIV01. The sequence goes on along the minus strand of JACRIV010000027.1, from coordinate 57,547 downwards.
TCGAGGCCCATCTTCATGTATTCGATCGTGGTCGCCGTCAAGGCCAGCGCCCACGGCTTCATCCTGTTCACCCGGGCCATCCCCAGGTCGGAGAGCTTCCGCCGGACGAGGTCGTAGGTTTCCGGGGAGAGGTGCTTCTCGAGCGCATCGTTTTCCGGGTACAGGGCGTTCTCCATGACGAACTTCCCCAGCCCCTCCTTGCCCCGGGCTCTGATGTCGGTCTCGACCGCCAGCACGCTTGACCCGGCATAGGCCGCCTCGATCCTCCCGTCCAGCGGGTACATCTCCCTTTTCATGAAATGGATCGACCCCAGGATATAAGCGACGCCCCTGTTGGACTGCGCCTTCCAGAGGAAGACCTTCCCGGCGGTCGGCTCGACTCCCAGGGCCGGGACGGGCGCGGCGAAGAGGAGGAGAAACAGGAAGAGAAGGGGAAGACGCGTCCTGCGGGACGATTCACGCATGTTCCTCACGTACCTCGTTGCACGGGAATCGATTCGAGTCGCCTCGCGACCCCTCAAGAATCCCACAAGTCGTCACCGTTTTCCAGGGAACCTGACGGACCGACGGCCGATGGGCGAATAATACACGGAAGTCTTACGCGGGGAATTTTCGTGGGTCTTTGTGCCTTGCCGCCGGCGCGTCGGTTGATCTAGAATGGTGTTTAGATTCTCGTCGTTGGGGGGTTCTATGTACCGCACCATAGAACTCCGGACCGTTCGATTCTTTGACCGCCGGGGGAGTCCGGGGGCCAAGCGCGAACCTGGGTCCGACCGACCGCCGAACAGCCCCGGAGAAAAATATCCGGCGAACATTCCTGGAAAAACTTTCCCCTTCACCTCGGTAACGTTTCGGGCACCACCCACGCAACCCCCAACCGGCCGGGAAGCTTAGGAGCAAGAGCAGTCAGCGTTCAAAGGCTTGCCGCCGGACGCTGCGGCGCCTGGGCGAACGGGCTCCCAGGGGCACGATCGGGGAGGTCGAATCCCGCCTTCGCCGCATCGGTTCCTGCAAGGACGCCGAGAACGAAAATGGAGACCGTGTTCGACAATGGCCATTGGGAAAATCTCTTCGATGCCTTGCCCGAAGCGATCGCCGTCGTCGATACCTCCTTCCGCGTCGTCTGGATCAACCGGTCGATGTCGGTTTTCCTGGGCCGGCCTGCAGGGGAAGTCCTCGGCAGGAGATGCCACGAGACGCTCCACGACGCCGAGGTGGCGGAAGAGGTCTGTCCCGCCTGTCCCCTGAAAGGAGGGCCCGGACAGGGCCCGGTGGAAATCGAGCTGCCCGCTCGGAAGACGTGGGCCAGGATTGCCGCCTCTCCCTTCTTCGATGCCGCGGGGAAGGTGGCGGGGGCAATCCATTTCGTCTCCGACATCACGGACCGGAAACTGGCGGACCAGCGCGCCGACCTCTCCTCCGCGCGGCTCAACTTACTGAACGGGATCGGGAATCTGGTCCTCCAGGAAACGGACATCGGGACGGTTCTGGATGAGGCGGCACACGGAGTGTGCGGACTGTTGGAGGTTCCCCGATGCACGATCCGGCTCTTCGCAGAGCCGGAAAGACTGTTCGACCATTGCGACCCGGGGTTTCCCTCCGTTCGTCCCGTTTTGCCTCATTATCACTGCTCCCCCGATTCCATGGCGATCATCGAATCGGGGCGGAACGTCGTAACGGATGATATCCGCAGATGTTCTTTTTATGACGGCTCCAAGAAAAAGGAGCTTTCACGGCTCCGCCTCGGAGCGTTTCTCGGAGTGCCAGTTCGGGGCCGGGGCAAGCTGCTCGGCGCGCTTTTCCTCGACCGCCCCGAGCCCCACGCATGGTCCGAGGACGAAATCGGCTCCGCGCAGGCGGTCGCCCGGCAGATCGCCATCGCCCTGCGCCACGACCAGATCTTCCGCGAGCAGCAGGACCTGGCCGGCCAGCTCCTTTCCCTGATCAACAACGTCCCGGGCGTCGCCTACCGGGGGTTTCGGGACTGGTCCGTGAATTTCATGGGAACGGGGATCTACCGTTTCACCGGCCATACGGCGCAGGAGTTCACGAGCGGCGAGGTCCGCTGGCCGGACCTGGTCCACCCGGACGATCTGGTCATGCTGAAGCGCCTCTTCCACGAAGCCGTGCATGCAAGGAATGACTTCCTGCGCGTGGAGTACCGGTTCCGGCACCGGGACGGCAGCATCCGGTGGCTTGTCGACCGGCGCAAGTTCATTTACGACGCCGCGGGGAACTTCGCCTACGTCGACGGGCTGATCATCGACATCACCGACCGCAAGCGGGCGGAGGAGGTGGTGCGGGAGGCCGGTGAAAAGCTGATGGGGCTGATCCAGGCGTCCCCCCTGGCCATCATGTGCCTCGACCCGGACGGGATAATCACGATGTGGAACCTCGCCGCCGAGCGGATCTTCGGATGGAGCGAAGAGGAAGTGCTCGACCGGCCCAACCCGATCGTTCCCGAGGACAAGCGGCAGGAGTTCCAGGCGCTGCTGGATCGCAGCCGGCAGGGGATCCCCCTGATCGGCGTCGAGGCCCGCCGGCGGAAAAAGGACGGATCGCCGATCGACGTCCGCATCTGGACCTCCCTTCTCCGGGACGGCGCGGGGAAGATCACGAGCATCATGGTCCTCTACGACGATATCACGGAGCGCAAGCAGATGGAGGAAGCCTTGCGGCAGAGCGAGGAGCGGTTCCGCCAGGCCCAGAAGATGGAGGCCGTGGGCAGGCTGGCGGGCGGAATCGCCCACGACTTCAACAACCTCCTGACCGCCATCCGCGGATACTCCGACCTGTTGCTCCACCGTCTCGACAGGGGGTCTCCGTTGCGGAGGGAAGTCGAGGAGATCCGGAAGGCGGGAGACCGGGCGGCCTCCCTCACCCATCAGCTCCTGGCCTTCAGCCGCAAGCAGATGCTGCAGCCGAAAGTGCTGGACCTCTGCACGGTCGTGGCCGGCATGGACATGATGCTGCGCCGCCTGATCGGGGAAGACATCGACCTGATCACGGTGCTCGAGCCCGACCCGTGGAAGGTCAGGGTGGATCCGGGGCAGATCGAGCAGGTCATCATGAACCTCGTCATCAATGCCCGGGACGCGATGCCGCGGGGAGGGAAGGTCATCGTCGAGACGGCCAACGTGTTCCTGGGGGAGGATGACGTTCGAAGGCACGCGGACGTTCCCCCGGGGCCGTACGTGATGCTGTCCATCAGCGACACGGGCAGCGGGATGGACAAAGAGACGCGAAGCCGCCTGTTCGAGCCGTTCTTCACGACGAAGGAGACGGGCAAGGGGACCGGACTCGGACTGTCCACCGTCTACGGGATCGTCAAGCAGAGCGGCGGGGACGTCCTGGTGGAGAGCGAGGTCGGGAAGGGATCGACCTTCAAGGTCTTCCTCCCCCGTTTAGCCGAAGACCCCGCCAGGGACGGCGCCGCCCGGCCGTCCCGCGCCCTGCCCAGGGGGCACGAAACCCTTCTGCTGGTCGAGGACGACGAGATGGTGCGCCGGTTCGCCCTGGACGTCCTGCAGGGGCACGGATACACGGTCCTTGCGGCGCACGACGGTGTCGAGGCGCTGGAGACCGCGAAGACCTGCATGGAGAAGATCCACATGGTGATCACCGATGTGGTAATGCCCCGAATGGGGGGGAGGGAGCTCGTGGAATCCCTCGGCCGGTACCTTCCCGGCGCGAAGGTGCTGTACATGTCCGGCTACACGGACGAAACCATCCTTCTCCACGGGGTGATGGAGAAGGAGACCGCGCTCCTGCAGAAGCCGTTCACGGTCGATGCGCTGGTGCGAAAAGTGCGCGAGGTCCTGGACAGTTAGCGCCTCCTATTTCTCGAACTTCCCGGAGAAGAGGTACCGTCCGAACATCCGGTTGTAGTCCGTCCAACGGGTCCCCTCGCGCAGGTCCTCCATCGCCTCCGTGAAAGCGTTCGCCTTGGCGTCCATGTTCTCGACGAAATGGAGCAGCACCGCCTCGAGCGTCTTGGGCCGCTTGGGCGAGCCGTACTCCAGCTCCCCGTGGTGCGAGAGGATCATGTGCTTGAGGAGCATCGCCTTTTCGGGGGGGAATCCCTCGATCTCCGCGCACTTCCGGGCGACCCAGTCGGCGCCCATGTAGAGGTGGCCGAGGAGGCGTCCTTCATCGGTGTAGTCGAAGGTCCCCTCGTAGGATAGCTCCTCGATCTTCCCGATGTCGTGCAGGAGCGCGCCCGCGACCAGGAGGTCGCCGTTCACCCCTTCGTAGTGGCCCGCGAGAAACCGGCAGAGGATGCTCACGGAGACCGTGTGCTCGAGCAGCCCCCCGATGTAGTCGTGGTGCATGCTCTTCCCTCCGGGGGCCTGGCGGAACCGGCGCGCCGTCTCCGTCCCCGGCGGATCGGGGAACACCGCCTCCAGGAGCTTTCGCAGGTCGGGGTCCGCAACCGCTTCCACCAGCTCCCGCAACCGCCTCCAGAGCGGCTCGATTCCGCGCTTCGTCACGGGGAGGAAATCCCCGAGGTCCGGCTTCGCCTCCTCGACCTTCCGGACGTCGTGGACCTTGACCTGGACCCGCCCCTGATACTGGATCGCGCTCCCGGTGACCTCCACGATGTCGTCCCGCTCGAACCGCTTCCCGATCTCCTCCGCGCGGTCCCAGACCCGGCCCTCGAGCTGCCCCGTCCTGTCGCGCAGCGTGAGGTTCAGGTACGGCTTTCCCGCGTTGCTGGAAAGCAGCGCCTTGGCTGCAACCAGGAACAGGTCCCCGACCTGCTCCCCTTCCTTTATGTCCTTGACGAACTTCGTCTTTCCCATCGACTGCACCTTCCTTATGCGGAGAATTTCTCGAGGAGCGCCAAGGCTCCCCGTATCCCGTCCACGGCCGAGGACACGATCCCGCCGGCGTGTCCCGCCCCCTCGCCCACAGGATACAGCCCTTTCAGGGAAACCGATTCATAATTCTCCCGCTCGATCCGGACGGGGGAGGAGGTCCGGGACTCCACGGCGTAGAGCGTCGCCTCCTGGGTGAGGAACCCCCGCATCCTGTCGCCGAACGTCCGCAGGCCGAACCGGAGGTCCTCTTCGACCTTTTTCGGGAAGATCCCGCCCAGGTTCGTCCGGGCCACCCCCCGCCCGAGCGCCTTCCCCCGGGACAGGTTCAGGTCCTTCCCCTGAAGGAACCCTACGAGGTTCATGGCGGGGATCCCGAAATCGCTTCCCCCCTTCCGGAACGCCCGCGCCTCGACAAGCTCCTGGAAGTGGATCCCCGCGAACACGTCGCCTCCGCCGAAATCGGCCGTAGATACCGTCGCCACGATCCCGCTGTTGGCGAACCCCGAGTCGCGTCCGTGGGCGCTCATCCCGTTGACGGGCATCTCCCCCGGGCCGGAAGGACCGGCCAGCACTTCCCCGCCGGGGCACATGCAGAAGGAGTAGACGCCCCGGCCCGAGGGGGCCCGGACGGCCAGCCGGTAGTCGGCCGGCGCAAGCCCGGCGCGCCCCGCCGCCTTCCCGTACTGGATCCGGTCGATGAGGGGCTGGGGGTGCTCCACACGGAAACCCGCCGCAAAGGCCTTGGCGGTCATCTTCACCCCCCGAGACAAAAGCATCCGCAGGGTGTCCCGCGCCGAGTGCCCGATCGCCAGCACCAGGTCGGCGCAGGGGACCTCCTCCCCGTCGGACAGGAGCACGGCCCGCACCTGTCCGCCCTCCGCGACGAGATCGGCGACCCGCGCCCCAAACCGGACCTCGGCTCCCAGCGCGCGGAGCTCCTCCCGCATCCGGCGGCAGAACCCCTTGAGGCGGTCGGTCCCCACATGGGGCCTGGCCTCCGTCCGCAGCCCGGGCAGCGGGGCGAACTCTTCGAAGACGCCGACCACGTGCTCCACCAAGGGGTCTCCGATCCGCGTGGTGAGCTTCCCGTCCGAAAAGGTCCCTGCCCCCCCCTCGCCGAACTGGATGTTGCTTTCGGGATCAAGCACCCCCGACTTCCAGAAAGCCGCCACGTGGCGGGACCGCTCCTCAACCGGGCGGCCGCGCTCCAGGAGCAGCGGGGGGGCGCCGAACCGGGCAAGGGTCAGGGCCGCGAAGAGCCCCGCGGGTCCGGCCCCCACGACCACCGGCCGCACGACGGGCGGACGGATCCTGTATGACGGAAAGGGATCGGGAGGGGGCTCGTAGCGGCGCGCGGACGGCGCCCGCGAGCAGACCTTTTCCTCGAGCCCGGGCGCGGAAAGGGAACACTCCACCGCGTAGACGCGCCGGAGGTCCCCTTTGCGCCGGGCGTCGAGGCCGCGCCGGACGATGGAAAAATGCTCCATCTCCCCTTCGGAAACTCCTATAATGGCAAGGACCCGCGGAATGAGCTCCTTCTCCGGGAAATCGAGCGGCACGCGGATGTCGGAAATGCGGATCGCCAAACCCTTTTTCTCCCTTGCATTGCTGGCCGCGCTCTCCTTCGCGGCAGCCTCCTGCAGGCCGCTGATCAAGGAGGTGTTCAAGCCGCCGAAGGTCCGGGTGACGGATGCCGCGATCACGTCGCATTCCATCGACGATCCCGCAGCGCCGTGGAGACTCACACTGACCCTTGCGGTAGACAACCCGAACGGGTATCCGTTAGACGTCGCCTATGTCGCCTACACGGCGGTTCTCGGACGTGAGACCGTGGCGGAAGGGGAGCAGTACCGGTCCGACATCCGGATCGAGCCCTCGGGGGTTACGATGGTCAAGATGCCGCTCACGGTGCGCCCCGAGGCGTTCCGGGAGGTCCTGCGCCATGTGCTGCAGACCCGCCACCTCGATTACGAGTTCAACGGGTCCGTGGGAATCCGGGCGCCTGTCGCCGGCGTCGTTCGCATCCCCTTCTCCAGGAACGGGACCTTCGATCCTATCGACCTCCTGAAAAAGAAGGGGTTCGGCTTCAATTGACGGCGCACGGGGGTTCCGTCCCCGAGAGGACCGCCAGCAGATTTTCCATCGCCAGCCGCCCCATCCGCTCCCGCGTCTCCAGGGTGGCGCTCCCGATGTGCGGGAGGAGCACCGCCTTCGGCGCGGCCAGCAGGTCCGGATGGACGAGCGGCTCACGCTCGTAAACGTCCAGCCCCGCGGCGAAGATCCACCCCTGCGAGAGGGCGGCCGCAAGCGCCCCCTCGTCCACCACCTCTCCCCGGGAGACGTTCACGAGCACGGCGGACCGCTTCATCCTCCGGAGCCGCTCCCGGTCGACGAGCCCCCGCGTCTCCGGGGTAAGGGGGACGCACAGGACGACGAAATCGCTCTCCGTGAGGAGCGCGTCGAACCCGCGGTATTCGGCGCGAAGGACTTTCTCCCGTTCCGCCGGCAGCGCCCGGCGGTTATGGTAAAGGATGCGCATCCCGAACCCGGCCGCCCGCACAGCCACGGCGCTCCCGATCTTCCCCATCCCGACGATACCCAGCGTCTTCCCGTAAACGGGCATGCCCAGGAATCCCCATGGGTCCCATCCCGTGAACCGCCCCGCGCGCAAGGCCCGTTCCGCATCGGAGAGCTTCCTCGACGCGGCCAGCATCAGGGAGAAGGCGAGGTCGGCGGTCGCCTGGGTGAGCACGTCCGGCGTGTTGCAGACCCGGATCCCGCGCCTCGCGGCCTCCGCCAGGTCGATATTGTTGACGCCCACCGCGTAGTTCGAAACAACTTTGAGTGAGGGACCGGCCGCCTCCATGAGCGGGGAGTCGATCCGGTCCGCAAGGGTGCACAGAATCCCCGCGGCCCCGGGAACCCGGGACAGCAGCTCCTCCCGGCCCATCGGGACCTCGGGCGGCTCCGCCGCCAACACAGCCTTCTCCGCAAGGCGCGCCAGGGAGACTCCCGGCAGCCGGCGCGTGACGACGACCTTGGGCGCGCTTCCCATACGATCACCTCCCCGTCGTGCTTCATTTCCGTCCCGAGGGCTCCGCTGGCGTGCTACGCTCGCCTCACGGGGTACCCCTCGCGGGGGACGCCTTGCCCGTCCGTCCCTGGACGGGCGGCGGCTTCGTCGCTCCTTGCTCCGCCATCCCTGGCTCCCGCTTCGTCGCTCAGACCCCCGCGAAGGGCACCCCGTTGCGGCGGCTCGCACGCGGGCCGTCCCCTGCTGCATGAGTCTCCAGCGCGGTCCAGGCGTCAGCGGCGCACGCATGGCGTGGCGGCGGCGTCAGCTAATTATACAGAACCTTTACGCGGAGGTCGCGCGGTGGGAGGATAACGCAAACCGAACGCCGAGGGGACACGGCACGTGCAGGGGAAACAATGTGGAGGGATCGAAGCCGTCGCAACGGCGCTCCGCGGACAGGGGGTGGACGTCGTGGTCGAGCGATTCCGCGTGCCGGCATGGCCGCAGCTTTCCGCCTCCGCGGGATTCGGGCTTTGCGCCGCGGGCGCGTTCCTCCTCGCTGCCGGCCGGCCGGCCGCGGCGTTCCTCGTCGGCGTTTCGGGCTCCCTGCTCCTCCTCCTTGACGCATGCGGTTTTTCTCCCCTGGACTGGCTGGGCCCGAAAGTGAGGCGGTCCGTGGCGGTCATTCCGGGAGATCCGTCGGAGCGGGACCGGAAGGCGCTTTTCCTCGCCGTTCCCCTTCACTGCAGGCTCAACGCATCCGGACGCTTCTCCCGGAAGGCGGCGCTGCGCCACGCTTCCTATTTCCTCGGGTTGCTCCTTTCCCTGGCGCTCGCCACCCTGGCGGGGGGAGCCACGCTCCTCTATCTTCCGCCCCTCCCCGGTGCGGGGGTCGTGGGGGGGGCGGCGCTGGCCGTTCTCGCCGCGGGGGAATGGGCGCGCGGAGACTCCTCTCCCGGGCCGCGGAACCTTGCGGCCGGCTGGGTGGACCAGTGGCTCCTTCCCGCGGGGGCCGCGCCACGGCCCTTCATCCTCCTCTATTCCGGCGACGAGGCGGAGGTGAAGTTCTTCCTCGCGAAGTACCGGCGCCCGGTCTTACGAGGAAGCGGCGTCTTCATCGAGTTCCCCCGGAGCGCAGGAGGGGCTCCGGCGGTGACCGTCCGGGAAGGACCGTTCATCCCGTACCGGGTCGACATCGGCCTGTTCTCCCGCGTGCGCACCGCCGGGAAGGCGTGCGGCATCCCGTACGCGCGGATGTGCACCCTCCGGTTCAAATCCGCAGGGCTGATCGCCATGGCGCGGGGGTTCCGCGCGATCACCCTCTTCCGGCCGGAGGCTCGCGCCGCGGAGGATCCCCTTTCCGACGAGGAGGCTGCCGCCTGGATCGGCAGGATCGCGCTGGGCGGGGAGCGAGAATCCAACCGGCAAACGGCGGGGGGGCCAAACGGGAGACCGAGCGATTTGACAGCAAGCCGTAACGGAGTATAATTTAAACTCTTTTTAATTCCCCTGATTCGATAATCCACAATGGGAGGGTCGGGACATGGCCGTCAAGATCGGGATCAACGGGTTCGGGAGGATCGGGCGCAACTTCTTCCGGGCGGCGTACAAGGACCCCGCGGTGGAGATCGTCGCCGTCAACGACATCACCGACGCCAAGACCCTTGCGCACCTGCTGAAATACGACTCGGTCCACGGGCGGTTCGAGGCGGAGGTGGGCGCCGCCGACAACGCGCTGGTCGTCGCCGGGAAGACCGTCCAGGTCCTGGCCGCGAAAGACCCCTCCGAGCTGCCGTGGGGGAAGCTCGGCGTCGACATCGTCGTGGAGTCCACCGGCAAGTTCACCGAGCGGGAAGGGGCGGAGAAGCACCTCAAGGCGGGGGCGAAGCGGGTGATCATTTCCGCGCCCGCGAAGAACCCGGACGCCACCTTCGTGATGGGGGTCAACGAGAAGACCTTCGATCCTTCGAAGCACTTCATCCTCTCCAACGCCTCCTGCACGACGAACTGCCTCGCGCCGGTCGCCAAGGTGCTCCTGGACAACTTCGGCATCGAGCGCGGACTGATGACGACGATCCACGCCTACACCAACGACCAGAAGATCCTCGACCTGCCGCACAAGGACCTGCGGCGGGCGCGCGCCGCCGGGCTGTCGATGATCCCCACCACGACCGGCGCGGCCAAGGCGGTATCCCTCGTCATCCCGGAGCTCAAAGGGAAGCTCGACGGCATGGCGATCCGCGTCCCCACCTCGAACGTTTCCTTGGTCGACCTGACGGCGGAGCTGTCGAAGGCGGCCACGGCGGAAGAGGTCAACGCGGCGATGAAGAAGGCGGCGGCGGGCCCCCTGAAGGGGATACTCCAGTACGTCGAGGAGCCGCTGGTGTCCGTCGACTTCAACCATACCTCCTACTCCTCGGAGTTCGACGCCCTCTCGACCAAGGTCATCGGGGGGAAGATGGTGAAGGTCCTGGCGTGGTACGACAACGAGTGGGGGTACTCCTGCCGGCTCCTCGACCTCGCCAAGTACGTGGCGGGGGCGAGGTAGGGCGATGCGGATTCCGCTCATCGCCGGCAACTGGAAGATGTACAAGACGATGGGGGAGGCGACCGCTTTCGTGAAGGAGCTTCTCCCTCTCGTCTCGGGCGTCACGGGGGTCGAGATCGTCCTTGCCCCCCCCTTCCCCTCCCTCGGACCGGTCGCGGCGCTGACGGCGGGGACCAACGTCGGCGTGGCGTCGCAGAACATGCACTTCGCCGAGGAGGGCGCCTATACGGGAGAGGTCTCGCCCGGCATGGTGAAGGACGCCGGGGCCGCGTACGCGATCATCGGCCACTCGGAGCGGAGGCAGTATTTCGCCGAGACCGACGACTCCGTCAACCGCAAAGTCAAGGCCGCTCTGGCTTCGGGCCTCGTGCCCGTCATGTGCCTCGGGGAAACGCTCTCGGAGCGGGAGGAAGGAAGGACGTTCGAGGTGGTCGAACGGCAGCTCCGGACGGGTCTGGCCGGTATTCCCGCTTCCGACTCCTCCCGGGTCATCGTCGCCTACGAGCCGGTCTGGGCGATCGGGACGGGAAGGACGGCCACGCCCGCGCAGGCCCAGGAGGTCCACGCCTTCCTTCGGGGCCTCCTATCCGAGCTATGGGGGGCTACGGCTGCCCGGTCCGTCCGCATCCTCTACGGGGGCTCCGTCAAGCCGGAGAACATCGCCGACCTGATGGGGCGGAATGATATCGACGGGGCGCTGGTCGGCGGGGCGAGCCTGAAAGCCGACGTGTTCGCAAATATCGTGAAGTTCCAATAACGGAGGGATCCGGAAGGGCGCAATGTACACACTCATAGTCATCCTGCACGTGATCGTATCCATCACCTTGATTCTCATCATCCTTCTCCAGACGGGGAAAGGGACGGACATCGGAGCCGTCTTCGGCGGCGGGTCGTCCCAGACGCTGTTCGGCTCCACCGGGCCCACCAGTTTCCTGAGCAAGCTGACGGCGGGGGCCGCCGTGGTCTTCATGATCACTTCGCTCTTCCTCGCCTACTTCGCCGGCGGGAGGGTTTCCTCCACCATCATGAAAGGCGCGCCGGCGTCGGCGATGCCCGGACCCGTCATCCCGCCGGGACAGCAGCCCGGGATGCCTAATGCGCCGGGCGGGGCTTTGCCCGCCCCCGGCGGGGCGCCGCCCGCGCAGGCGCCCGCAGCCCCGGCGCAGCCGGGCAGGTAGATAGGCCGGCAACCGATCCCCCTTGCGAACGGCGGCCCGATGAACGGGGCCGCCGTTCGGTTTTTCCGGAGCGCCGCCGGGCTCCCGTGGACCTCATGGAACTCCCTCTCGGAAAAATCCGCAAGCTCGTGGGGAACGCAACCCCGGAGCAGCTTCGCTACGTGGATTGTTTCGTGGGGAGGGATCTCGGCCTGTTCGTGCCGGTGGGCGGGGCCTGCTTCTACGCCCGGACCCCCCGGCACAGCCACCCCTCCTACATGTTCATCCTCCCCTTTGACGAAAACAACGCGATCCGGATCGACGGGAAGGCGCTCGTCACCTCGCCGGGAAAGCTCTTCGCCCTTTCCCCGGGAATCGAGCACGAGGAGGCCCCGTCGGATACCCCGCCGAGGTACATCGCGGTTTTCGTCAAGAAGCGATTCTTCGAGAAGCACTATCGCCGGTATCCGGAATCGGGGAAACGGATCTTCCGCGGAGAATTCCTCGACCCCCCTTCGACCCTGCTGCCCCTTCTGAAATCCTTCATGATCGAGGCCGACAATTCCGGCCCGGGGTCGGAAGAGGTGCTGGAGGCGCTGGGCGTCCAGATCTGCCACGCGCTCATCCGGAGCGCGCGGCGATATCCCGAGATGCGGGACCGTGTTTCCTCCCGCGTGGAGATCGACAGGGTGGTCGAGCACATGCATACCCATCCGGGCGAGAAGATCACCGTCGAGGGGCTTGCACGGATCGCCCGCATGTCTCCTTCGCATCTTTCCCGCGTGTTCCGGGAGGAGACCGGGCAGGCGCCGATCGAATACCTCCTCCGGATCCGTCTTGACCGGGCGAAAAAAATGCTCCTCGCCGGAGACATGACCATCACGGAGATCGCGCTCGACTGCGGGTTCGGCAGCGCCGCTTACCTTTCCGCGCGGTTCACCAGGAAATACGGGGTATCCCCCTCCTCGTACAGGAAGAAAACGGGAATGGCGGCATCCATAAACAAATTGATCGAATAGTGAAAGCCCGGTCGATCCTTCTCACGCATAATGCTCCTGAGGAAAACGGCCCCACCAGGGAGGAAGACCGACATGCGCTATGAAGACGTCCTGGATTTCGTCCGGGAAAACCCCGTGTGCAGCGTCGCCACCGTCGACGGGGACCAGCCCCGCGTCCGGGCATTTCTGTCCGTCCTGTTCGAGGACGGGAAGATCCATTTCACTACGGGAGCGACGAAGAGCGTCTTTCGGCAGATCAGCGGGAACAGGAATGTCGAGCTCTGCTACTGCTCCAGGGATTTCAGCAAGATGCTGCGCATCACGGGGGAGTTCGAGATCGTCGACGATCGCGGAAAGAAGCAGAGACTGATCGACGAGCGGGATTACCTGAAAAGGTTTTCCGCGGACGACCCTGCCTTCGTCCTCCTACGGCTCCCCCATGGAAAGGCCCGGTTCTGGACGCTTGCCGACAACCTCGGGGAAGACCAGGTAGAGGTCCTGGAGTTTTAATTCCCGGGAGACCCTTCTTTTCGCAGCTCCCGGGTCAGCTGGTGGGCGCGCCTCGCCGGATCGGGGAGCCGATACCGCGAACAGAGACGCAGCACGAGAGAGACGGCGGAGGGAAGGTCCGCCAGGTGCCCCACCGACACGAAGACCGGCTTGACCCCCTCCCGCGTGCGGACCACCGCCCCCACGGTCTCCCCTTCGTAAAGGAGAGGGGTCCAATCCCCCCGCCGGGGTCCCGGCGGAGAATACTCGCCCACGAGCCGCTTCTTCGCCACACCGACGCTCGGCATATCCAAGAGCACTCCTACGTGCGAGGCGATGCCGAACCGGCGGGGATGGGCGATCCCCTGTCCGTCGAAAAGGATGACGTCGGGCTTGCGGCGGATCTTCCGCCACGCGGCCAGGACGGCCGGCCCCTCCCGGAAGGTGAGGTACCCGGGAACGTAGGGGAAATCGGTCCGGCGCACGGCGGTCTTTTCCTCGACCACCTTTCCGCTTTCCAAGTCGGTGACGACGAAGGCGGCCGCCACGGTCTCCTTTTCGCCGAGGAAGGTGACGTCCGCCGCCCCGACCAGCCGGATGTGGTCGAGAGGAAGGCGGACCAGGCGCACCGTCTCGCGGAGGCGCTCCTGGACCCGGCGGGCCTCCTCGATCGTCGTCGCGAAAGGGGGGATCTTCCCGGTCGTCATGGGAGGGGACACTCATTCAACGTAACACTCGAGCTAATGAGATGTCCCCTGTGGCCGTGGGAGGCCAGGGACGGGCCGTTTACGCCTTGACGACGTTGGCGGCCTGCGGACCCTTGGGGCCTTCGGTGATATCGAACTGGACGCGCTCGCCCTCCTTCAGCGACCGGAACCCTTCCGCCTTGATCGCGCTGAAGTGCACGAAGACATCCGGTCCGCCTTCCTGCGCGATGAATCCATAACCCTTCGCGTCGTTGAACCACTTCACCGTGCCCTGAGCCACTTGCCCTTACCTCCTTCGGATTGCTGCCGAAAATCTACCAATCGGCCCCGACCCTGTCAAGGAAGAAACTTTTTCCCGCCTCCCGGGTTTACTCCGCCAAGAACGGATCACATCCTCAACCGAAGGAGGGCAGGACAATGAGAAAGGGAATCATGGCGATGGTGGCGGCGACCCTGGCCATCGCGGTGGCGGCACCGGTCATCGCGGGAGACACGGCCTCCCCGGGGATCGAGCAGCGGCAGCGCAACCAGCAGAGGCGGATCTACCAAGGGGTCCAGAGTGGGTCCCTCACCCCCGGCGAGGCGGCCCGGCTCGAAAGGGAGCAGGCCCGGATCGAGCGGCAGGAGCGGCGGTTCAAGTCGGACGGGGATTTCACCCCCGTCGAACGCGCGAGAGTCCAGAAGCGCCTGAACCACTCGAGCCGGCACATCTACCGCGCCAAGCACAACGGTCGCGTCGCACCATAAGATCGGCAGGCCGTCGCTGAGCGGCTCATTTCCGTAATGGGCCGCTCAGCAGACCGGGTGCTAGAATAAGGAGGTGTCCTCGTCCGTAATCATCAGCGCGTCCCGGCGCACCGACATCCCGGCCTTCCACTCGGAATGGTTCTCCTCCTGCCTGTCCGCGGGGATGGCGGAATACCGTAATCCTTACTCCGGCCGGCCCGCCGCCGTCTCGCTCGCCCGGGACCAGCTGGCGGCCTTCGTCTTCTGGACGCGCGACCCCCGTCCCTTCTTCCCCGTCCTTGCCCGCCTCGAACGGGAAGGGTATCGGTCGATCTTCCAGTTCACCCTGACGGGGCTTCCCCGCGAATTGGAGCCTTGCGTTCCGGCGGTCGAGGAGGCCGTCTCCGCTTTCCGGGAGCTCTCGGAACGGGTCGGCCCCGGGCGCGTCCTCTGGAGGTTCGATCCCCTCCTCCCCGGCGAGGATCCCGAGGCGCTCGTTGCGCGCTTCGAGCGGATCTCCGCCGCGCTCGCCGGCATGTCGGGCCGCTGCACCTTGAGCATCGCCCACCCATATCGGAAGAGCCTGAGGGCGACGCGGGGCGTTCGTGGAATCTGGGGACCGGACGACCGCCTGCGGACCGCCGTGGAGCGCCTCCTCGAAATCGGGAAAGCGAGGGGATTCGCCGTCCAATCCTGCTGCACCCCGCTGCTCGCCGACTGGGGCGTTCCCGCCGGCGCCTGCGTGGACGGCCCGTACCTGCGGTCGTTGTGGCCCGGCGCGGAGATCCCGGCGTCGCCCGCGCCGTCGCGCCCCGGCTGCCTGTGCTCCGCGTCCCGGGACATCGGCTCCTACCGCACCTGCCGCCACGGCTGCCTGTACTGCTACGCCGCGTAAGTGCTGCGCAACATGGTTCGGGCAAAGTATCGTGTGCGTGAGGCGCAGCCGAAGGGGGGTCCGGCGCAAGCGAGACGCCGCGGCGGAACCGTCTGTCTCAAGCACACTACCGTCGCAACAAACCGGCTTGGCGGGCGACGGCGGGTGACCGAAGTGCGAGGAGAGCACCGCGTGGCACGTGGAGTAATATGCAGGGGAGCCGCAGGCGACGATGCGAGCACGGAGCCCCCGTAGGCTAAGCGCCTCACGCATCGGCGGCATAATACATGATGGTAGCGCCGAACCACAGCTGGTAGCGAGGAGAGTCTTGGAGAAACGATATTCGATTCGCGAGATCCCCGCACCCGGCGGCAAGATCGACTACGAGAAGGCCCTCAACCCCCGCCAGGCGGAGGCGGTGCTCCACGGCGACGGCCCCCTCCTGGTAGTCGCGGGGGCGGGGACGGGAAAGACCCGCACCCTCATCTACCGCGTCGCACGCCTCGTGGAGCTCGGGCACACGCCCTCTTCCATCCTCCTGCTCACCTTCACCCGCAGGGCTTCGGAAGAGATGCTCCGGAGGGCGGCCCTCCTCCTGGACCGCCGGTGCGAGAAAGTCGCCGGCGGGACCTTCCATGCCTTCGCCAACTCCCTCCTGCGGCGCTACGCGTCCGCCGCGGGCTTCGGCGAGAACTTCACCATCCTCGACCGGGCGGACGCTCAGGACCTCATCGGCCTCCTGCGGCACGAGATCCACGCGGGGCACAAGACCGTACGCTTCCCCAAGAAGGAGACCCTGGCGGACCTCTTCAGCCGGGCGGTGAACCGCGAGGAGGAGATCGAGCCGGCCGTGGAGCGGGAGGCGCCCCACTTCCTGTACTGCCTGGGGGATATCCTCGCGATCCAACGCCTGTACGAGCGGACCAAGCGGGAGAGGAACCTGATGGACTACGACGATCTCCTGGTCCGGCTGGTCGCCCTCCTCCGGGAAAACGAGCCGATCCGCCGCGCGGTGTCCGAAACCTACCGGCACGTCCTGGTGGACGAATACCAGGACACCAACCGGATCCAGGCGGAGATCCTGCGCCTCCTGGCGGCGGCCCACGACAACGTGATGGCCGTGGGCGACGACTCGCAGAGCATCTACTCGTTCCGGGGAGCGAACTTCCGGAACATCATGGACTTCCCCGCGGACTTTCCCGGGGCGAAAGTGGTGTTCCTGGAGGAGAACTACCGCAGCCGGCAGCCGATCCTGGACGTCACCAACGAGATCATCGCCCGGGCCGCGGAGAAGTTCCCGAAGCGGCTCTTCACCTCCCGCTCCGGGGGGGAGAAGGCGGCGCTCCTGTCCGCCCCCAACGAGCGGATCCAGTCCGCCTTCGTGGCCGACCGGATCCTCGAGCTGCACGAGGAGCAAGGGATCCCCTTGAGCGAGATCGCCGTCCTGTTCCGCGCCGCCTACCTGTCTTTCGATTTGGAGCTGGAGCTTGCCAAACGGCACATCCCCTATCGGAAGTTCGGGGGGTTCAAGTTCCTCGAGACGGCCCACGTCAAGGACGTGATCGCTCACCTGCGGGTGATCGACAACCCGCGGGACACCCTGAGCCTGTCGCGGGCGCTCATGCTTGTCCCGGGCATCGGAAGGAAGGTCAGCGCCGACCTTTACCGGCGGGCCCACGAGGAAGCTTCGCTCCTTCCGGTCCTTTCCACCCTGAAAAAGAGGAGAGGATCCGAGGAGGCTTCGCTGCTGGCGAAGCTGCTGTCGGAGCTATCGGGCCGGGAAGCCGGGGGACAGGGCGGAACGCTGCCGGTGACGGAGATCGTGGCCCGAGTGATCGGGTACTACCGGCCCCTCATGGAGGGCCGGTTCGACGACTACCCGCGGCGGCTCAAGGACCTCGACCACCTGGAATCGCTGTGCGCCCGGTACAAGACCCTGTCGGACTTTCTCTCCGAGATCACCCTGGAGCCGCCCCAGGCCTCCGTGGGGGACATCGCCGCCCCGGAAGGGGAGGAGGAGTCTTTGACGCTCTCCACGATCCATTCCGCCAAGGGGCTGGAGTGGAAGGCGGTCTTCATCGTCTGGGTGCTGGACGGAAAGCTCCCCCTCTCCCGGGCCGCGGAAGAGGAGGAAGAGATGGAGGAGGAGCGGCGGCTGCTCTACGTCGCGGCGACCCGCGCCAAGGACGTGCTGGTGATGACCTACCCGGTCAACATCTACGAGCGCGCCTCCGGGACGGTGCTGTCGCGGCCGTCCCGGTTCGTGGAGGAGATCCCGGCGGGCGTCCTGCCGAGGTTTGCACTGATCGAATAACAGCGCGGGAGGGAACGTTACACCCTAGGAGCGGTCCCTCCCGTCGTCCTCGAAAGGCTTCCCGCACCAGGAGCAGGACGGCGCCTCCCGCGGGACCCAGTGGAGGCAGTTTTTACACTGCTTCTCGGGGGGGAGGACCTTCTTGTCCTCCCCCTCCTCGTCCATCTCGTCGTCGTAGTACTTCCAGTCGTCGCGCGCCAATCAGAACGACCCCTTCTCCTTCGTGTAGGCCAGCCGCCCGCCGGCCAGGATGATGTCGATCTGGCGGCCGGTAAGGGTGTGCCGGACCTCGAAGTCGAACCCCTTGGTCACGTTTCTCGCCTTGAGCGAGGACCCTTTCCGGATCGCTTCCCGGACGTTCGGGATCTCGACCTGGTCACCCTGGGCGATCCGGTCGTAGTCGGAATCGTCGGCGAACAGGAGCGGCACGATCCCGAAGTTGATCAGGTTGGCGGAATGGATCCGCTCGAACGACTTGGTGATGACCGCCCGTACCCCGAGGTGGCTCGGGCAGATCGCCGCATGCTCCCGCGAGGAGCCCTGTCCGTAGGAGAGCCCGCCCACCACCACATTGTGGACCCCCCTGGCCTTGTTTTCCAGCGCCCGCTTGCTGAAGGCGGCGTCGACCCCCTCGAAGACGTACTCGGCGTACTTGCCGATGTTGGACCGGTACTTCAGCCGGGCTCCGGCGGGCATGATGTGGTCGGTCGTGATCTTGTCGCCCACCTTCAGGGAGACTTCGCCCTTGATCGTCTCCGGCAGGGGGACGCTCTCCGGGGGCTTCCCGATGTTCGGCCCGCGGCGCACCTCCACCCCGGAGGGGTCCTCCGCGGGGAGCAGGACCATCGAGTCGTCCACGAGGAACTTCTTGGGCACCTTGACGGCCGGGTATTCGATCCCCATCTCGGCGGCCACTTCCCGGGGGTCGGCGAGCTCCCCCTTCAGGGCACACGCTGCGGCGGTCTCGACGGAAACCAGGAAGATCCCGGCGTCCTTCGTCCCCGACCGGCCCTCGAAGTTCCGGTTGTTGGTCCGCACGGAGACCCCGCCGGAGGGGGGCGCCTGCCCCGCCCCGATGCAGAACCCGCATGCGGTCTCCAGTATCCTCGCGCCCGATCCGACGAGGGTGGCGATGCTGCTCTCCTTCGCCGCCATCTGGAGCACCTGGCGCGAGCCGGGGGCGACGCCGAACGAGACGTTCGGGCTGATCAGCCGGCCGTCGAGGATCTTCGCCAAGGTGGTGATGTCCTTGTAGGAAGCGTTCGTGCACGAGCCGACGAGCACCTGGTGGACCTTCTTCCCCTTGATGTCCCGGATCCGGGCGACGTTGTCCGGGCTGTGGGGCTGTGCGACCATCGGCTCCAGTTCGGACAGGTCGATGTCGATCACCCGGTCGTACTTGGCGGACGGGTCGGCGGCGAGCTTGACCCACTTGTCCTCCCGGCCCTGGGCTTTCAGGAACGCCTTGGTCACCTTGTCGGACGGGAAGATCGAGGTGGTCACGCCGAGCTCCGCGCCCATGTTGGTGATGGTGGCGCGCTCGGGGACGGAAAGGGTCATGACCCCCTCCCCGCCGTATTCGACGATGCACCCCACGTTCCCCTTGGTGGTGAGGATCTCCAGGAGCTTCAGGATCACGTCCTTGGCCGCCACCCAGGGCTGGAGCTGCCCCGTGAGGTTCACCTTGATCACCTTCGGACAGGTCATGTAGAACGGGCCGCCCGCCATCGCCACCGCCACGTCCAGGCCGCCCGCCCCGATCGCCATCATCCCGATCCCGCCGCCGGTCGGCGTGTGGGAGTCGGAACCCAGCAGCGTCTTCCCGGGGGCGCCGAAACGCTCCAGGTGGACCTGGTGGCAGATCCCGTTCCCCGCCCGGGAATAAAAGATCCCGTGCTTGGCGGCGACCGTCTGGAGGTACAGGTGGTCGTCGGCGTTCTCGAACCCCTCCTGGAGGGTGTTGTGGTCGACGTAGGAAACCGATATTTCGGTCTTCACCCGGGGCACGCCCATCGCCTCGAACTGCAGGTACGCCATCGTTCCGGTCGCGTCCTGGGTGAGAGTCTGGTCGATCCGGACGGCCACTTCCTTGCCGGGCTTCTTGTCCCCGGACACGTAATGCGCATCGATGATCTTCTGAACGATATTCCTACCCACGTGTCTCCTCCTTCCCTTGACGGGCGAAATGTGCAGGCATTGCGTTGCGGATACTGTCGGCAGTCTTCATGTGGAAAACGGCATCATGATACGCAAACCGGGCATTAAAATCAATCTTTCCCGGAATCGATAAATTCCGTCTCCCGCCCCCGACGCGGGTATACTATTCCGGGGCGAAAAGCATGGGGTACCGATCCGGAAAAAAGCAACCGATCCCGGCCCGTTTGGGTCTGTCAGAAATTATTCTTGTCGTTTTTCTTCTCCTCTTGCCCGCCTTGGCGGTCCCTGCGGATAATTCGGGGAAGAGGACTATCTTATTCGGGGTCATCCCACGCTTCAACCCCCACGTCATGTACGAATATTACCAGCCGCTCATGGATTATCTCAGCCGGACGACCCCTTATCGTTTCGAGCTCCGCCTCGGCCGGACCTACAAGGAGGCGATCGCGGACCTGGAGAAGGGGGTCACCGGCGTCGCCTACCTGGGCGGGGCGACCTACACCCTCGCAAGGCACCGCTTCGGGGCCCGCGCCCTCGTCAAGCCGCTGAACGCCCAGGGGAGACCGACCTACCGGTGCTGCTTCATCGTCCGCAATGACAGTCCGATCAGGACCATCGCCGACATCAAGGGGAAGACCGTGGCCTTCGGCGCCAGGCGCTCCACCACGGGGAGCCTGATCCCCCGCTACATGCTCGCCGGCGCCGGCGTGACTCCCTGCCAGCTCAAGGACGTACGGAATCTCCACAACCATGAAGAGGTCGCCAGGGCGGTCCTCAAGGGGATCTACGAGGTCGGCGCCGTCAAGGACGTGGTCGCCTGGAAGTACCAGCGGCAGGGGCTGCGGATCATCGCCATGTCGGAAGAGCTCCCCAATGCGCCGATCGCCGCGGGACCCACCCTCCCCGAGGATGCGGAGAGGGCGCTGACGAAGGCCCTTCTGTCGATCAACGGGAACAACCCGGAGGGCCGGGCAGCGCTCGCGGACCTGGGGCCGGAGCTCCGGCACGGGTTCGTGCGCGCCCGCGACGAGGACTACGATTTTCTTTACAATAAAATCATCTCCATTCCCAAGGGATGCGGCATCCGTTGTCACGCCTCGAACCCCTTTTTGGAAAAATAAGGCGCCCCTTTTCCTCCCTCGCGGGAAAGTTCATGGCCGTGGGGGCCGCTGCGACCCTCGTCATCGCCTTGGCCCTCCATTTCTTCCTCGTCGACGCGGAGAAGCGCCACCTCCTTCAAAGGAAGGAGCAGGCGGCGCGGACCCTGGCCGCCTCGATGAAGCTCCCTTTCACGCAGATCCTGCTCTACGAAGAGACCGGCCTGGTGGCGGAGTCGGGCCTTCTGGACCTTTACATTTCCCGCATGGCGGGCAACAGAGATATGCACGTCTCCTATGCCATGGTCCTCGATCCCGAGGGACACGTCCTGTCCCACAGCGACCTGACGCAGTTCCACAAGCGGCTCGACGATCCCTTGTCCAGGAAGGCGCTGGCCGCGACGGGGATGATCCTCTCCTCCGTGGGGGATCCGTTCGAGGGCGGGGTGATCGACGTGGCGACCCCGCTGAACGTCTCCTCCAAGCGGTTCGGCACCCTTCGCCTGGGCTATTCCCTTTCGGGGCTGGCCGAAGAGATCCGCGGGCTGAAAAGGAAGGTCCTCGTCCTCACGATTTCCGCGGCGGCCCTCATGATCTTCTTCCTCTTCGTCGCCGCCCGGGTCATGGCGAGGCCGATCCGCCGGCTGGTGAACGCCCTCAATTCCGTTCACCTGGGGAGGCTCGAACCCATGCCTCTCCCGGAACGGAACGACGAGCTCGGCGACCTCCAGGACAGCTACCGGATCATGGTGGACCGGCTGAGGAAGGAGGAGATCGAGCGGGTGAAGACCCGGGAGCTTCTGGCGAGGACGGAGAAGATGGCGACGATCGGGACCCTGGCGGCGGGGATCGCCCATGAGATCAACAGCCCCTTGACCGGCGCGATGCACAGCATCGGGGCGCTGGCGAAGGAGTCCCTGCCCCCCCGGAAGCGGGACCGGTACCTGAAGGTGGCCGGGGAGAGCCTCGAAAGGATCCGCCGGGCGGTCTCCCAGCTCCTCGACTACTCCACCGTCCATGCGACGAACTTTTCCGAGTGCGACCTCTCCCGCCTCGTCGCCGACACCCTGGAGCTTCTGCATTACCAGATCGGCAGGAGCGGGATCGAAGTCGAAAACCGCCTTCCCCCCCTGGCCGTCCGCGGGGACGCCCACAAGCTGGAGCAGGTCCTCGTCAACATCGTGATGAACGCCATCGCGGCCATGCCTTCCGGCGGCCGGCTGGAATTCAGCCACGCCGAAGACGGCTCCAGCCTGACCCTGATCATCGCCGACACGGGGGAGGGGATCCCGGAAGAGAACCACGGCCGGATCTTCGAGCCGTTCTTCACCACGAAGGGAAACGGAAAGGGGACCGGCCTCGGCCTCGCGGTCTGCAGGAAAATCGTCGAACAGCATGACGGGAAGATCTCGGTGTCGTCCCGTCCGGGCGAAGGGGCGAAATTTTTCATTACCCTGCCGCGACCTCTTCTTATGGAAGGGACCCATGGACGCTAGCGGGAAGCGCATCCTTATCGTCGAGGACGACCCCGGGCTCCGCTTCACGATGACGGACACCCTGGAGGACGCGGGATTCGCCGTCCGCGGCGCGGACAACGGCGCGGAGGCGATCCGGTTGCTCGGGTCGGAACCGTTCGACGTGGTGCTGACCGACCTCAGGCTCCCCGGCAGGGACGGCCTGGAAGTCCTGCGGGAGGCAAGGACGAAATTTCCCCCTCCCTCGGTGATCACCATGACCGGGTACGGCAGCATCGAATCGGCGGTGGAGGCGATGAAGCTCGGCGCGGAGGACTACCTGACGAAGCCCTTCTCGAGGGACGAGTTCCTTCTGCTGCTTGCGAAGGTCCTCCGCGTCCGGTCCCTGGAGGAGGAGAACCGGGACCTGAAGCGGCGCATCGTCTCCCGGTCCCTTTTCGAGGAGCTGGTCGGCAAGAGCAAGGCGATGCAGGATGTCTTCGATCTCATCTCACTTGTGGCCGAGACGGACGCCACCGTGCTCGTCCTCGGCGAAAGCGGGACCGGCAAGGAGCTGGTCGCCCGGGCGCTCCACCGGAGGGGAAAAAGAAGGGACGGCCCCTTCGTCGCCCTGAACTGCACCGCCATCCCCGAAAGCCTCTTCGAGGCGGAGCTCTTCGGGTACGAGAAGGGGGCGTTCACCGGGGCGGACCGCCGCCGGACGGGCAGGATCGAGCAGGCCCACGGCGGCACCCTCTTCCTGGACGAGATCGCCGAGATGCCTCCCTCCGCCCAGGCGAAGCTCCTGCGGGTGCTCCAGGAGCGCTCCTTCGCGAGGATCGGCGGCGGCGAGAGCGTCCACGTCGACATCCGCGTCGTCTCGGCGACGAACCGGGAAGACCTCAAGGCCATGGTCGAGGAAGGGACCTTCCGGGAGGACCTCTTCTACCGCCTGGACGTGTTCGCCATCCGGCTGCCTCCCTTGCGGGAGCGGCGGGAGGACATGCCTCTTCTGGTCGAGCACTTCCTCGAGAAGCTTGGGGGCGCCTGCCGGGTCTCGGACAAGGCCATGGCGCTGCTCATGGACCACCGGTTCCCGGGCAACGTGCGCGAGCTGTGGAACGTCATGGAGCGGGCGTCCATCCTCTGCCGGGAAGGGACGATCGGGCCGGAACACCTTCCTCCCGAGTTCCCGGGCGCGGAGAAGAGGCTCTCCGGGAACATTCCCGCCCCGGGGGAGATCCTCCCCTTGAGAGATGCGGTCAAGCGCTTCGAGACGGATTACATCCAACGGGCCCTGCAGGCCGTCGGCGGAAGCAGGACCCGCGCCTCCGGCCTTCTCGGGATCGGCCGGAAGGCGCTTTGGGAGCGCCTGAAGAGATAAGGCGATTCCCGCAGGAGCCGCTCCAGTTCCGTTTCCGTTTCGAAACATAAGAACGCCGATGTTTCTCCCGGGAAACACATGACGGGGCGCTCTCGTCTCCCGCTCGAATCCGCTTCATCCGGACCCCTCTAACCAACTGAAAAACTGAACGAACTAAAAGGCCCTTCGCAAGCGACTTGCCGGCACGGGACTTGCGAAACTTTATTCTTTCATATGCCATGGACACTATTCTCCGCCGACAAAGCGCCCACCGTTAACAGATGCTTCCGGATAATCCGCAAGTGTCGGCAAACGACACGCCCATGAAAAGGAGGGTTGGATTGATGAACGAAACGGCAACACTCAAACGGCTTTTCCTGCCTGCGGTCCTTGCCGGCTGCCTGCTGCTGGCGTACGCGGGGATTTCCCCCGCCGACGTCGGCTATGTCGGCAGCGACAAGTGTAAGGAGTGCCACGAGGACCTCGTCGGGTCTTTCCGCGCCAACATTCACGCCAAGGCCGCCTATTACGGGGCGAAGAACGCCGGATGCGAATCCTGCCACGGGCCGGCGGGCGCCCACGTGGAGTCGGGCGACACGGCCAAGATCTCGAACCCGGCGAAGATCGGCGCGGAAGCGGCCGCGGCCGCGTGCCGCGCCTGCCACGGCAAGGACAAGGGGCAGATGTTCTGGAAGGGCAGCGTCCATGACAGCCGGGAAGTGGGCTGCGCCACCTGTCACAAGATCCACGGCAACAAGGCCAAGCTCCTCGCCAAGGCCGACGAGAAAGAGGTCTGCTTCGCCTGCCACGCCGAGGTGCGCGCCTCCATGCTGAAGCGTTCCAAGCACCCGATGCGGGACTCCTCGTCCCCGACGGGCGAGGGCAAGATGGGCTGCTCCGCCTGCCACAATCCCCACGGCGCCCGGAGCGAAAAACTGATCAGCGCCAAGTCCTTCAACGACAAGTGCTACGAGTGCCACGCCGAGAAACGGGCCCCGGTCCTCTGGGAGCACTCGCCGGTCAAGGAAGACTGCCTGACCTGCCACGCCCCGCACGGTTCTTCCTACGACAAGATGCTGGTCGCGAAAGTGCCGCGCCTCTGCCAGTCGTGCCACATGCAGGGGCGGCACCAGTCGGGAACACTCGCCACGAACTCCGCCTTCGCCTTCAACCGGTCCTGCCTGAACTGCCACCCGATGGTCCACGGGTCCAATAACCCGTCCGGGCCGGTCCTGCAGCGTTAACAGGGAATGACGAATACACCTTCCATGGAGGAACGGCAGATGATTCATAAACGGTTCGGTTACACGGCGGCGGCCTTGCTCCTGCCGCTCATTTTTTTCACGGGCACGGTCGGGGCGGAGACGGACGCCAAGGCCGCGGGCGGCACCGCCAGCGGCCTGGTCGACGTCGGGGTCCAGCAGAAGAACGTCAACGGCGGGAGCGAGAAGTTCGAGGAGTACCGGGACGTCAAGAACGGCTTCCTAGTAAACGACGCCGCAATTCGGTTCGATCAGGACGCCACGCGCTACTTCATCGACGTCAAGATCAAGAACCCGGTGCAGGAGAACGAGTTCTACAGCCTGACGGGCGGAAAGCACGGCAGCTACAAGTACAACATCTTCTATGACAGCATCCCCCACAACTTCAGCAACGGCGTCCTGCTGTTCAACGGGGCAGGCACCAACCGGCTCTTCATCGCCGACAACGTGCAGAACAGCCTTCAATCGGTGGAGCAGACCCGGGGCGAACGAGGGGGCAACCCGCTCGTCGACACAACGGGGGAGGACGCGCAGGCCCAGGCGATCGTGAGGGGACTGTACGCGGAGGCCGACCCGATCACGTTCCGGCTGAAGCGTGAGAAGGCGGGCTTCTCGTTCGCCTATAACGTGACCGGCGACATAAAGGTCTTCGCGAAGGTCACCAACGAGAAGCGGACCGGCGCCAGGGTGATCACCGCCGGCACTTACGAGCGGTTCGCACAGGGCCCAAGCGGGCTCGGGCACACCTCCGACCTCTTCATGGTGAGCGGCGCCGACCTGGCGGAGCCGATCGACTTCCGCACCACGACCCTTTCGGCCGGCGCCGGCGTCTACAAGAAGAGCTGGCTGGCCGACCTCGAGTACAGCTTCACGAAATTCAAGAACAACAACCTGGCCCTGATCTGGGACAACCCCTTCCGGATCACCGACGCCCCGGCGACCGGCGCAACCGACAATATCGTGGGGAACGGGTTCAACCGGGGCCGCTTCGCGAACGGCCAGCTCTCCCTCGTCCCCGACAGCGATGCCCACGACTTCACCCTTTCGGCCGCCACCGACCTTCCGATGCACGGCCGGTTCTCGGCCACCCTCGGGTACGGCTGGATCACCCAGGACGACCCCTTCGTCCCCTATACCCGGAACTCGGCCCTCGCGGGAGACGACGGCGGCCCGGCCAACATCACGGACCCCTCGATCCTTCCCAAGAGCAACCTGGACGGCAAGGTGAAGAACCTGACGGGGAGCTTCGTCCTCGCCTTCAAGCCGGTCACGCCGCTCAAGGTGGCGCTCAAGTACCGCTACTACGACTATGACAACAAATCCGACGAAATCCTGTTCCCCGGCTACGCGGCGTTCGGAGAGTCCAACTGGAGAACGGTCAGGAACGACAAGAACGCGCCCGTAATGAACGAACCCCTCGGCTTCACCCGGCGGAACGTCGAGCTCGGCCTCGATTACCACGTCGCGAAGTCCCTGACTCTCCTTCTCGAGGCCGGCTGGGAAGGCTGGGACCGGGAGAAGCTGCGCATCGACGGGACGGATGAGTACAGCATCCGGGGCGGCGTCACCTACAAGCTGTTCAAGACGGGCAGTCTGAAGGCGAGCTATAAATACGCCAAGAGGAACGTCGACGGCTACAAGCCCGGCGAGACGGCCGCGAATCCCGAGGCGACAGGTCTTGTCAACTACGACTGGGCGGACCGGAAGCGGAACGTGGCCGACGCAAAGTTCCAGTTCGACCCGACGCAGGCCATAACGGTGGCCCTCTTCGCCCAGTACCTGAACGACAAGTTCGCCGAAGACAGCCGGTTCGGGCTCAAGAAGTCGGAGAACGTCGACGGCGGGTTCGAGGTCGCCTACAACCCCTCCGACAGGCTCACCCTCTTCGCCAACTACGTCAAGGAGTACCGGAAGAGCGAGATGAGGAACGGGGCCAAGGACGACGCGTTCGACATCGGCAGCACGGCGGACAACGAAGCGGTGCTCTTCGGCAACTTCAATCCCCTCAACTACTGGAATACGAACGTCACCGAGAAGGCGGACACCGTCGGCGTGGGGGCGACGGTCCAGATCATGCCGGCGAAGCTGACGCTCAATACGAGCTACAACCTGTCCTACAGCAAGATAGACTTCAATACCTTCAATCCGAACAGGGACCTGGCGATCGCCAACGGCTTCACCGACGGCGCGAAACTCGCCAACGCCGTCGCCCAGCCGTGGCCGACGGTGGTGAACCGGCTGCACGAGATCAAGGCCAATCTGGCCTACAAATGCTTAGCCAATCTGACGGTGGGGGTCAGCTACCTGTTCGAATGGTACAAGCTCGACGACTTCGCCTGGGACAACCTGAATGCCTACATGGCGGGGCTGTCGGCCGAAAACTCCACCCGGTTCGTCTTCGCCGACGCGACCTACAAGCAGTACGAGGCCCACGTCGGTCAGCTCTACATGGTGTACAAGTTCTAAAGGACCCGGGTCCTCTGTTGATCCCGTCCGTGGCGCCGGGGCCCCTTTCCCCTTAGGGGCCCCGGCTCTTTTCCATACATCTAACCCTTGCCCGCTCGGCACCAAGCGTCTTATTGAAAAACATTCTGTTGACCCCCCCGGGGCGAATGCGGTATACAATTCGGTAACGGCACAGATGTCCACCTTATCGTTGGCGGAAACTTTTGCTTAAAGTTCCGCCACACCCCTGCCGATAAATGCGGAGACTGCGTACCGCATACTGTATACATTGCAATTGCGTAGAAACCTCGCTTTAATCGTTGCACCATGCCTCGGTGAGGATTTCGGTGACGGTTGTATTTCTGCCGGTTATGTGCGCTCCTTCCTTCTCTTCCCGCCTGCAAAATAATTTTTCAAAAATTAACGTTAAAGTTTGGCGACTTTCCTTCCGATGACACCGACTGCACGCGCAGACTCGGCCAGCACGTGTCCGACATACGGATTTTGCGACGTGAGCCATGCAAGAAAAACAGGGGGTCCGAGCAATGAAAAGGTGCACCCGCTTTTTGCTCGTCGCACTGCTCATCCTCGGCGTCGGGGTCCCCACCGCTCGGGCGGCCGCGCTGAGCGGAAGAGCCTCCACGCAGGCGCTCTGGTTCTCGGATGAGTTCGGGGCCGACCACTTCGACCTCGCCCAGTACGCCCGGTTCCACGCCCGGAACTTCGACGCGGCGAACACCGTCCAGGTCAGCGGATACGGCCGCGCCTGGGGGGACGTGCAGCAGGGGGGCGGGGTGGAAGGGAGACTGTACTACCTCTACCTGGACAAGAAGGGATTGCCGGGGCAGACCGACGTCCGGGTGGGGCGGCAGTTCTTCTTCGTCAGCGCCGGGTCGGCGATCGTCGACGGCGCCCGCGTCGATTCACGGCCGTTCGGCCCTCTCGCCATCACGGCGGTGGGCGGCCGCCACGTGAAGTTCGACGTCACGGGAGAGGAGACAAGGAGCGGGGACATCGCCGCGGCGGTTCAGGCGAGCCTGACCAATATCCCCCAGGGCTCTCTGGACCTGTCGTACTTCGTCTCGTACGACGAGAACGACCTCGCGCGGGAGGGGCTGGGACTCGCCGCCAGCAAGCGGTTCGACAAGTACGGCGAGCTGTACACCCAGCTCCGGTTCGACCTCCTCTCCGAGGTCTGGAGCGAGATCCAGTTCGGCGCCCGGACCGCCATCCTCCCCAAATGGACGTTCAACGCGGAGTTCTTCCGGACCGTCCCGGTCTTCGACGCCTCCTCCATCTTCGCGGTGTTCGCCGTGGAAAGGTTCCAGGAGATCCTGCTCCGGGCGCAGTACGATCTCGGCAAGCGGATAAGCCTGAACGGGGAATACCGGAACGAGAGCTTCGGCGGGGGGGACACCGCCAACGTCGGGGAGCTCGGCGTGCGGTACCGCCCCGCGGACGGCATGTCCCTCTACGGCGCGGGCATCTGGCGGGTCGGCACGGGGGGCAACCTCGCCGGGTTCGAGCTCTCCGGGGACAAGGTGGTCCTGCAGAAGTACATCCTCGCGGCCGGGGTGCAGCACGACAGTTTCCGGCGCGAGCTTTCGAACAGCTACGATTCGGCCACCAGGTTCTGGATCGGCGGCGAAGCGAAGGTGCGCAAGAACCTCTCCGTCCAGGCCAGGGTGGAGGACACCGTCAGCCAGCGATTCAGCAAAGACATCAGGGCGCGTCTGGCCCTGAACGTCGACTTTTAAGGAGGGGACGACGTGAAAAGAGCCCTCTTGCTCATCCTCGTTGCTTCCCTTGGAGCCGGAGCGTCGCTGCTCTACGCGGCCGAGGACCATCGCCCTTACAAGGACATGAAGATCCCCGAGTGCACCGAGTGCCACCGGGACTCCAACGTCCCCCCCACCCACCGGGCGGGATGGAACGCCGATCATCGGCTCCTCGCGGTCAAGGCCGACGCTAATTGCGCCACCTGCCACGATCAGTCGTTCTGCCAGGACTGCCATTACGGCGGGGGGATCGACCGGGACCTCCACACCTCCACCGACCGGGGGCCGAACTACAAGCCCAAGAGCCACCGGACGTCCTTCCAGGAGGTCCACCCCCTCTTCGTGTTCGACAACCCCAATTCCTGCACGCGCTGTCACAAGGCCTCCTTCTGCTCGGAATGCCACAACCGGTTCCGGCCGGAGGACCTGCAGTTTCAGTCGCACCGGAAGGGATGGTCGGACCTGTCGGCCACGCCCGGGGGGCCGAAGCACTCCACCTTCCCCCCCGACTCCTGCCAGACCTGCCACCCGAACTCGGTGCTTCCCGCACATCAGTGGTCGAGCTCCCATGCCCAGGAGGCGAGGCGCAATCTCCCCACATGCCAGGCCTGCCACGCCGACGGAGATATCTGCCTGAAATGCCACAGCGCCAAGACGGGCCTGCGCGTCAACCCCCATCCCGACAACTGGGGGTCGATCAAGGACAAGCTCAACCGGGCGGCAGGTCAACGCACCTGCGTGAAATGCCATTAAGGAAAGGAGGCGTCACGATATGAAAAGGCATCATAGGGGAACGTTCCTGCTGATCGCCCTCGCGCTGGCGGCGCTGCTGGCCGGGTGCTGGGGGTCCGAAAAGAGCACCTCCCTGGAGGTGAGCGGCGGCGGTACCGTGCTGGCGGGCGCCACCGCGGTAGGCATCGACAAGTGCCACAACTGCCATGCCGCCACGGCGGTCGGGGGCGTGGGGATCTTCGCCGCGTGGGAGGCGAGCCGCCACGCGAACCTGGACAACTCGTTCGATGCCTGGGACAACGCTTTAGGGACGACGAATTACCACGGATTCCGGACGACCAGCACATCCGCAAGCTGCATCCCCTGCCACAACCCGAACGGCGACAACGTAAACCTGCCGTTTTACTTGAGCACGAGCACGGATCCGCTCGCCAACACCGAGCGGAACGTCGTCGGGTGCGAGGCGTGCCACGGCGGCGGGAGCCTCCACTTCGGCGTCGGGCCGATCGGAGGGCCGACCCTCGGCATCTTCGCGGTGGCTGCGACGACCGGCCAGTCCTCGCAGTACAACACCTGCACGGGGTGCCACGAGGTGAGCAGCCCGAACCACTCGGAGGATTATCGAAGGATCGTCGATACCCACTCCGACAACGCGAGCCGCGCCGTGGGAAGCGACATCCAGGGGTACGTGATCCGGAAGGCGGCGGTCACCGCTTGCGTCGACTGCCACAATCCCCACACGTTGAGCCTCGCACTCAACCGCCAGTGGGCCTCCTCCGCTCACGGCGACTTCGCCGGCGAGGGGTGGAAGCATTACGACTGGAAGCAATCGAACCGGGCAAGCTGCCAGCGGTGCCACACAACGACGGGGGTTATCAACTATCTGACCAGCCCTTCGACATACAACTCCGCGAACAACGTCTTTTCGTGGACGTCGGACGTGACGACCGACAACTCCTCCGAAATGCTCTACTGCTACGGGTGCCACACGAACTACTACGGGGGGCTGCGGAACCCGGGGGCGATCACCGCCTCCTATACCGGGGTTTCGCCGGAGCCGACATTCCCGGATTCGAAAGCATCCAACATCTGTCTCTCCTGTCATACAGGCCGGGAGAGCGGCGACAGCGTCAAGGCTTCCGCGGGGCCCTTCAACAACCTTTCGTTCATCAACTCCCACTACCTGACGGCCGGGGGTACGGTCTTCGCGGTCACCGGATATGAGTACGCATCGCGCGACTACTCGATCCCCTCCGCCGACCTGCACGACAAGATCGGCCTGGGGACGACGGGGAATGCGGTCGTCGACACCAATTACAAAAACGGCCCGTGCGTCAGTTGCCACTTCGACAGCAGGGATCCGAACCGTTTGAGCCCCCTGACGCGTTACTCGGACAACACGCTGTCCCACACCCTGAGTCCGCTCACACGGTACGCGGACAACGACCTGGTCCTGAACCCGGTGTGCATCAACTGTCACCCGACGCGCGGGCAAGGGTCCAACGCCGGGATCCTCTGGCTGGGGGACGATGCCACGGCGGCCACCTTGCAGGGAACGACGCACAAGGCCCGCTACCAGGCGGCCCTGGAGGCGCTGAAGGTCCAGTTGGCCGGCAAGGGGTTCTACTTCATCAACTCCTATCCGTACTTCTTCAAGAGCGCGGATAACAATGCCTCCGCGAACGCCGTCAAGAACTGGCTCTCTCCTGGGGATACCGACACGGCTGGCGATAATACCGGGAAAACCAACATGGGCGCCGCCTTCAATTACAACCTCCTCCTCCACGATCCCGGCGGGGTCGCCCACAACCGTCGCTACACCCGGCGATTGATCTACGACTCCATCGACTGGCTCGACGACGGCGTGCTGAACTACTCCGTCTCGGCGACGTTGAACGCTCTCGACGGTGCAACGACTTACAAAGCCAGCGCGATCAGCTACCTTCTCCAAGCGCAAAACGGGGACGCAGGCGATCGATACTGACCCCTCGGCTCAGTCCTGAGGAAACCGGACACGAGAGCCCCGCCTCGGATCGAGGCGGGGCTTTTCTTCTACTGCCCGTTTTCCCCTACTTCCCCTGGAATTTGGGCCTCCGTTTTTCCAGGAACGCTTTTTTTCCCTCGATCAGGTCTTTGCTCTCCATGCACTGGCGGATGAGATCTTCCGCCTCCTTCGCCTCCCCGGGCGGCAGGCCGCGGAACTCCATGCTCAGGGAAAGAATCCGCTTGGTGCCGCGGATGGAGAGCGGCGCGTTGTCCACGATCTCCCGGGCCATTTCACGGGTCACCTGCTCGAGCTCCTCGGGCGGGCACACCCGGTTTACCAGCTTGAGGCCTTCGGCCCGGCGGGCGCTGACCTTCCGGGCCGTGTAGAAGAGCTCCTTCGTGGCGGGAAGCCCGATCACGTTGACGAACCGCATGAGCCCCGCGGGCCGGTAGATGATCCCCAGGCGCGCCGGGGTCATCCCGAAGACCGCCTGGTCGGAGGCGATCCGGATGTCGCAGGCCACGGCCAGCTCGAGCCCGCCCCCGAACGCGAAGCCGTTCAGCATCCCGATCACCGGTGCGGGGAACGACTCCACCGCCCGGATCATGTCGTCGAAGGGGTTCGACGACAGGAGGACCTGCGCCTCTCCGGACCCTCCCGCGGGGATCGCCGTGATGTCGTACCCGGCGCAGAACGCCTCCTCGCCTTCCCCCCGCAGGACCACGCAACGGACATCCTCGCCCGCCAACTCGCCGAAGGCCCGGCCGATCTCGCCGAGGAGCTTCAGGTTGAGCGCGTTTTTCTTCGCGGGGTTCGAGATGGTGACGGTCGCCACCTTCCCTTCCCTTGTGACGATGACCCTCCCTCCCATGGATCCTCCCGCCCCTCGTATTGAAGCATTCGTCTTTTTATAAGGAAAAGCGGGGGGATTCGCAATATGATAGTGGCAGGCCGCCAATTTATCGGTGCCCGTGGCGACAGCACGAAAGGAGGGCCCGCGAGATGGCTCAGGAATACCCGAAAGAGGTCAAGGTCAAGGACGGGAGCACGGTGGTCCTGCGCCCCTTCGAGAAGAAGGACAAGGACGCCCTCTTCGCGTTTTTCGCCCGGCTCCCCGAGTCCGACCGGTTGTTCCTCAAGGACAACGTCACCGACCCCGCGATCGTGGAGCGCTGGGCAACCGAGCTGAATTACGAGCGGGTTTACCCCCTGCTGGCATGGAAGGGGCAGGAGGTGGTGGCCGACGCCACGCTGCACAAGAACCTCGGCGGATGGATGAAGCACGTCGGCACCATCCGGATCGTGATCGCTCCGGATTACCAGCGGAAGGGGCTGGGTAGCATCCTGGCCAACGAGCTGTTCCTTCACGCCCTCAAGTCCGGCCTGGAAAAGATCGTGGCGGAGATGATGGAGACCCAGCAGGGGGCAAAGAAGGTCTTCGAGAAGCTGGGGTTCAAGCAGGAGGCCACCTTCCGCGGGCACGTGCGCGACCAGATCGGGGTCCGGCACGACCTCCTCGTCCTCACGAAGGACCTCGAGGAGTTCTGGGCCAACATCCAGACCCACGAATACTTCTCCTACCCCTCCCGCGAAATGGAGGGCTAGAGCGCTTCGAGGACCGCGAGAGCGGCAGCGGCCTCGGAGGCCGCCTTCACGATGGCCTGGGCCGCGGGCGCGTCCGGGTTCCGGGAAACGAGGGGATGTCCTGCGTCCGAGGCCTCCCGCAGCTCCACCTGCAGGGGGACCTCCCCCAGGAACCGCAGCCCCATCCGCCGGCACGTGTCCTCCGCCCCACCGTGGCCGAAGATCTCGCTCCTGCCCGTGCAGTGGGGGCACAGGAAGTAGCTCATGTTCTCGATCACCCCCAGGATGGGCACGCCGACCTTCTCGAACATCCGCACCGCCTTCTTGACGTCGATCAGCGCCAGGTCTTGGGGTGTCGTGATCACGATCGCGCCCGCCACCGGGGTCATCTGGACGAGGGAAAGCTGCACGTCCCCCGTCCCCGGGGGAAGGTCGATGACGAGATAGTCCAGCTCTCCCCACTTCGTGCCGTGGAGGAACTGCTCCAGAGCCTTCATCAGCATCGGGCCGCGCCAGATGACCGGGGTGTCGTCCTCGAGCATGAACCCGATGGACAGCACCTTCATCCCTTCGCTTTCGGCGGGAAGGATCCTCCCGTCCTCGCCCGTGAGTTGGTAGCCCTTGAGCGACAGGAGCGTCGGGATCGAAGGGCCGTAGATGTCGGCGTCCAGCAGCCCCACACGCGCCCCCGCCCGCTGCAGCGCCACCGCGATGTTCACGCTCATGGTGGACTTGCCGACCCCACCCTTGCCCGAGGCGACCGCAAGGATGTTCCGCACTCCCGGGACCGGACGCCTCCCCTCCATCGGGTCCTTCGCGGCATGGACGTCCGCGGAGACCCGGACGTCCACCGCAGAGACCCCGGGAATCGCCCTCACAGCGCCTTCCACCGCCGCCGCGATCTCCGATTTCTTGGGACAGGCGGGCGTCGTCAATACCAGGTCGAGGGAGACCGACCCCCCCGAAACTTCGACGTTGCGGATCATGTTCAGGCTCACGAGGTCCTTCCCCAACTCGGGGTCCATCACCTTCCCGAGGGCGGAGAGGACGTCTTCCGCCGTAACCTTTCCTGCCGCCGACTTCCTTCCGAAAAAACTCATGGAATTCTCCTTATCGCCATATTGTCGTCACCCTACCTTCGTTGCGGGCTGAAGCTCCTTGACCCGCATCAAGGGGGCGATTTTTCCAGTGGAGCACCCCCCATCCGTTCGATTATAGTCGGTTAGATGCCCCATTCTCCCGCGAGACAGATGGGCCGCGCGGCGGCCCTCATGATGGCGTCGGTATTCCTAAGCCGGATTCTCGGATACGCGCGGGACGCGGTCATCGCCTACCAGCACGGCGCAACCCCCGAAACCGACGCCTATTTCGCCGCCTTCACGATCCCCGATTTCCTCAACTACCTCCTGGCCGGGGGGGCCCTCTCGATCACGTTCATTCCCATCTTTTTCCGTTATATCGCGGAAGGGAAGGAGGAGGAAGGCTGCCGCTCGTTTTCCGCGATCGCAACCATCATGGGAATAGCGATGCTGTTCTTCGTCATCCTCGGGGAGTTCCTCGCCGAGCGTCTGATTCCCGTCATCGCCCCCGGGTTCCCTCCGGACCAGATCGCCATCGCCGCCAAGCTCACGCGGATCGTCCTCCCCGCGCAGCTCTTCTTCTACCTCGGGGGGCTCCTGATGGCCGTGCAGTACGCCCGGAACCGGTTTTTCCTCCCGGCCACCGCGCCGCTGATCTACAACGCGGGGATCATCGCGGGGGGTCTTGCCCTGGGCCGCTCCCACGGGATGGCCGGGTTCGCCTGGGGAGTGCTCCTCGGCTCGTTCGCCGGGAACTTCGCCGTCCAGGCGTATGGGGCGCACCGTGCGGGCCTGAAGTTCTTCCCCCGGATCGACCTTGCCGATCCCGGCCTCCGGGAGTTCGTCCGGCTGTCGATCCCGATCATGCTCGGCTTCTCCCTCGTGGTCGTCGACGAGTGGATGACCCGGATCTTCGGGTCGTTCCTCCTGGCGGGGGCGATCACCTGGCTCAACAACGCGCGCCGTCTGATGCAGGTGCCCATCGGCGTCTTCGGGCAGGCGTCGGGGGTGGCCTCCTATCCGTTCCTCTCGGCGCTGGCCGCCCGCGGGGAGAAGGACGCCATGTGGGACACGCTTTCGGCGACGCTGCGGTGGGTCTTTTTCGTCTCCTGCCTGGCGGCGGCGGTCGTCGGCGTCCTCTCCCGCGAAGTCGTCCTGGCCGTCTTCAAGAGGGGCGCCTTCACCATCGACGACACCCTCAAGACCGCGTCGGCCCTCTCGGCGTTCTCCATCGGGATCCCGTTGTGGTGCGCCCAGACGATCGTGTCGAGAGGCTTCTTCGCCCTCAAGGACACCTGGACCCCCACGCTCGTGGGGACCGGCGCGTGGCTCGCAAGCCTCCCCGCCTACTACCTGCTCACCCAGAAGATGGGCGTCTTCGGGCTGGCGCTGGCGAGCAGCATCGGGATCTTCCTCCACGCCACGGCGCTCTACGGGATCCTCATGGGGAGGACCGTGGGAAGGAAGGGGATCCGGGAGCTCGCCGAATACGGGAAGATGGCCTTCGCCGGCGCCGTCGCGGCGATGGCGGGATGGTATTGGCTGGGGGTTTCCGGCAGGTGGGTCTCCTGGGAAACTTTCGGGGGTGCGGTCATTCGTTTCGCCGCGGGAGGGGCGGCCATGGCGGCCGTCTACTACCTCTGCGCGTTGCTGCTTCGCAGCAGGACCGCCCGGGCGATAAAGAGAAGGCGGGACGTGTTCCACCCTCCGAGCGTTCCCGGGGCCGTGGCGCCCCCGGAGCCGCCCGCGCCGGGCGACCGCGACGTTTGATCAGAGACGCATATAGGTGTCCCCGCCGGACAAGGCGCGCCGCAGTGCTTCCCCGTCGGCGACGTTGAACCCTACGCGGCAGCGCCTCCTGCCGAACAGCGCCTTGGTCCCTCCGAGGATCCCCACGCGGGCCAGCTCGATCCTGCGCGCCTTGAGGCCGAGCGCCTTCTTCCCCCACTGTCTGATCTTCAACAGGACGAGCCCTGCCCAAACCTTCTTGGCCCGCCCGTCGCAGACCACCCCGACGATCCGCACCGGCTCGGCGCTGCCCGGGACGGCGGCTTCTCGCACCTCGGCCAGGGCCTTGGCGGTCGATCGCGCCACGACCACCCTGTAGCCGGCCTCCGCGGCGATCCGCTCGATCTCCGCCTGGGCCTCCCTCGACAGGCAGAAAGGAAGCAGCAGGACTTTTCTCATTTGCGGCGCACGCCCTCCCCGCATAGAATACCTTTCATCATAACCCGATCCCGCAACAACGCGCGTAGAGCGCGGGGCACACGTGGGGCTGCCGCACCCTGGGGAAGGCGCACGCCGCAAGGGGGGTCCGGCGCAAGCGAGGAGCCGCGGCGGAACCGGCGAAAGGCCCCGTCGTCCTGAGATAGAAAAGGGTGCGCGGACTGCATGGTGATCTGGAAAGACTGGGACGGGTCCGTAAAACACTTTCGCTGGACGCAGCCGGGGAGCCGCAGGCGACGACGCGAGCACGGAGCCCCCTGAGGCGAAGCCGTCTCACGGCTTCGGCGTCCATTGCGGGAGGAGGTGGAGGGATGATCCAGCGGCTTGCCGACCGGATCTGGCTCGTCGAAGGGGGCAAGGGAGGACGCTACCCGTACGCCCACTCGCTGTACGTGAAGGACGGCGGCGGCGTTCTGATCGACTGCGGCTCGGACCTCCAGGACATCCTCCGCCTGAAGAAGGAGGAGGGACTTGCGGCCGTCGTGATGACCCACTATCACGAGGACCACTTCCTCTTTCTCCACATGCTCCCGGACGTGGACGTGTGGAGCTCCGAGGCGGACGCCTCCGCCCTGGAATCCTTCGAGACGCTGCTGGACCGCTACGGCGTGGCGGGGTCGGAATGGGAATATTTCTTCAGGACGCTCCTTGCCGAGAAGTTCTCCTTCGCCGCCCGCAGGGTCGCCCGCCGGATCGCGGACGGGGAGCGCCTCCACTTCGGCCGCACCGAGGCGGTGGCCGTCGTCGCGCCGGGGCATACGCCCGGCCACCTGTGTCTCCATTTCCCTTCCGAGGGGATCCTGTTCCTGGGCGATTACGACCTCACGGCGTTCGGACCGTGGTACGGGGACAAGCCCGGGAGCATCGAGACGTTCCGCCGGTCGGCCAGGCTGCTTGCGGAGATCGGCGCCCCGGTCAACGTCGTCTCCCACGAGGAGGCGGTCCACCGGGGAGACATCGGCCCGAAGATCGCCGCGTACCTTTCCTGCATCGACCGCCGCGAGGACGCCTTGAGGGACTTCCTGCGCCGTCCCCGCAGCAGGCAGGAGATCATCGCCCGGCGGATACTCTACGGCGAGGGGCACGCGGGTCCATGGTTCGACTACGGGGAATGGGCGCTTCTATCCAAGCACCTGGAAGGGATGCTCGCGCGGGGGGACGCGGCCCGCCAGGGGGACCGGTACGCGGCGAGAGCGTGACCCCTCCCTCTCATCCCCCGCCGGCCTTCACTACGGCGATGCAGGGAAGGGCGCGATACATGTCGCGATAGTCGAGCCCGTATCCCACCACCCACACGTCGGGGATGTCGAATCCCAGGTAATCGATCTTCACGTCCTTCCTGAGCCGGTCCGGCTTGCGAAGCAGTGCGCAGGTCTTCAGGGATGCCGGCCTGCGCGGCACCAGGATGGACATCAGGTAGTCGAGGGTGAACCCGGTGTCGACGATGTCCTCGACGATCAGGACGTGCTTCCCCGCGATGTCGGTCCGCAGATCCATGATGAGGCGCACGGCCCCCGTCGAGGTCGCGGTCTGCCCGTAGGAGGCAAGGGAAATGAAGTCGATGCGCCTGGGGATCGTCAGGCGCCTGGACAGGTCGGCGAGGAAGATGTAGCAGCCCCGCAGGACGCCGACCAGGAGCAGCTCGTCGACGCCCGCATAATCCGCCGAGATCCGGCGAGCCAGCTCCGTCACCCGCGCCTGGATCGTCTCCTCGGCGATGAGCGCCGCAGGTTCCTCCAGGTTGGTTCCCCCCCTTTCTCATCCGGAAAGAGCGGTACGGCAAAGCGACGCCCTATTTTTCCCCGAGGATCGAGTTCAGCTCCCTGCAGACCTGCTGGGGGTCGAGACCCCTGTGCCACGACGTGTAGGTGATCGTCTCCGACTTGTTCGAACGGCACTGCAGGCATTCCGAGCCGAAGAACTCCCGGATCTTCCCCCGCAGGCCGGGATAGTCCTTAAGCACCTCCCCGACGATCATGTCCGGCCTGATCGGCCCTTCCCTGGTCATCTACCGTTTCCTCCCCCGCCCCGTTTTCCCCTTCATTATAGCAGGACCTTCCGCCTGGGACCGGACGTTCAGGATATAGTAGGTGGCCGACCCGAAGGCAACCGTTTCCCCCGCGTCGTTCCGGATCTCCGTGGCCCCCACCGCGATCGTCCTGCCGAGCCGCAGGATGTTGCCGTGCGCTGTGACCTTCCCCTCCGATACGGGCTTGAGGAAGTTCACCTTGTACTCCACCGTGGTCATCTTCGAGGACAGCGGCATCACGCTCCGCAGCGCGGTGGCGACCGACATGTCGACCAGGGCCCCCATCACCCCGCCGTGGAGGGTCCCCCCCGAGTTCTTAAGGATCGGCCGGATCCGGCACTCCATGACGCTCTTCCCGCCGCCCGAGGAAAGGAGCCGCATCCCCATGAGCTTCACGAAGGGGAACGCGTTCACGCGGTCCTTGTAGAACTCCTCGTCGAACACCTTCATGCCTCTACCTCATAGACCTTCCACATATCATCGTCATCGAAGATCTTCTCCGACGCGTCGTCGTGCATGGCGTCCTTTTCGAAGTCGCGGTAGCGGCCGCGCTCGGTGCGGAACTCCTCGTACAGGTCATGCTGGATCATGGCGCTCATGATCTCGTTGGTGCCGGTCCAGATCTGCGCCAGCCGCATGTCGCGCACGGCGCGCTCGATCGGGTACACGTCGGTGTACCCGATGCCTCCCGTCACCTGCATCGCGACGTTGACTACCTCCCACGCGGCTTCGGTGACGAACTTCTTCGTTTCCGACACGATCCGGCGCAGGTTGGGGGCGCCCGCGTCGGCGGCGCGGGCGGCCTGGTAGACCGTTGCGCGGCTGGCGTCGATGAGCGTCTGCGCCCGGGCGATCATGAAGCTCACCGCCTGGAACTTCCGGATCGGCCGCCCGAAGGCCTTGCGGCGGTCGGCGTAGTTCATGGCGACATCCAGCGCCGCCTTCATGCCGCCGGCGCACGGGGCGGCGCTCGTCAGGCGCTCCGGGATCATCATCGTATTGAACACCAGCGCCCCGCCGTGGAGCGGGCCGACGAGGTTGGCCTTGGGCACCTTGACGTCGCGGAACACCACCCGTCCGGTCCCGCCGCCGCGCGTGCCCATGAGGCCGTACAGATACTTGACCTCCACACCCGGGCCGCGGTCGATGAGCATGGCGCTGATGCGCGCCTGTACCGGCGCGTTTTCCTCGAGGTTGGTGCGGACATACGCGAAGAAGAAGTCCGCCCCTTCCGCGCCGACGATGAACCGTTTCATGCCGCTGACCACGAAGTGATCCCCCATGTCCTTCGCGCGGCTGGAGGCGCCGAAGAAGTCCGACCCGCCGCGCGGCTCGGTGAGCGCTTCGGCGGCGACGAGCTTTCCCTGCAACATCGGCCTGAGATACTTCCGCTTCTGCTCCTCCGTGCCGAATTTGGTGAGCGCCTCGCCGACGATGGAAGGCATGACGAAGGAGCAGCCGGCGGCCGTTCCAAGATAGCCGATTTCCTCCATCGCCGCGCACTCCGCCACCCAGTTCATCTCCCGGCCGCCGTACTCCTTCGGGAAACGGAGCCCGAGCAGCTGGTGCCGGGCGTACGCCTCGTACAGCTCCCGCGGATAGCGGATCTCGTCCCGGTCCATCCGCCGAAGGTACTCCGGATCCACGTCGTTCTTGACGAACTCCCGTACCTTGTCGCGGATCATGCGTGCCGTCTCATCGAGCATGAAATCGTCCATGGCGTCCTCCTTGTATGGCGCTTATATCGCGCGTCAAGGTATCCCTCCATTGTCGTTCGACATGCCGCCTCCCTCTTCCTCATGCCTTATCGTAATGGGAGAACTTCATCCTATGGATGCCCCGCCCCTGCGACAGGGAACGCAGGGCCGTCACGTACCCGAACATCTCCCTGAGAGGGACCGCGGCGGAAAGGAGGCTCGCGTCCTGCCTCCGGTCCACGAGGGTGATCCGCCCCCGGCGCGCGTTGATGTCGCCGATGACCCCGCCCAGGAACTCGTCGGGCACGTTGACCTCCACCTCCATGACCGGTTCCAGCAGGTACGGCTTCCCCTTCTCGTACGCGGAGAGGAACGCCTTCACCGCGGCTACCCTGGCGGCCAGGGGCGATGCCGTGCCGGAGAGGAACTCCACGTGGGCGACCTCCACCGCCACGTCGTCCACCGGGTAGCCCAGGACGCCCGCGAACGTCCCCTCCCGGATCCCCTGCTCCACGGCATCGGCCGCCTCCTGGGGCAGGGAGAGCATCCGCAGCCGGTCCGAGATCTTCACCCCCGAACCGCGCGGCCCCGGCTGGACCGAAAGGGCGATCTTCACGCTCACCAGCCGCTCCGCGATCTCCCGCTCGAAGACCGTCTCCGCGCTCGCCGTTTCGGCGATCGTCTCCCGATAGACGACCTGCGGCTTCCCCGTGCGGACCGCGAGCCCGAAGTCCCTGGCGAGGCGGTCCACCAGGATATCCAGGTGGAGCTCCCCCATCCCGGACAGGATGATCTGTCCGGTGTCGGCGTCCTCCTTGCTCGCAAGCGTCGGGTCCTCGTCCATGATCGCCGCAAGCGTGTCCCGGAGGCGGTCAATGTCCCGGAGCGTCCTGGGCTCCACGGCGATCGACACCACGGGCCTGCGGATCTCTATCGGCTCGAGGAGGATGGGCGCCGCGGGGTCGCAGAGCGTGTCTCCCGTGCGGGCGGACTTGACTCCCCTCGCCGCAACGATCTCCCCGGCCGTCGCCGCGAGAATCCTCTCCTTCTTCCCCGCGTGCATGCGGAAGAGCCGCGCGACCTTCTCCTGCTCACCGGTGGAGGCATTGAGGAGGAGATCCCCCTCATTCACCTTCCCGGAGTAGATTCGAATGTAGACCGTCCGGCGGCCTTCCTCGATCACCACCTTGAACACCAGCGCCGAGAAGGGCGCGGAAGGCGAAGGCTCCCGCCGGGTCGGGACTCCGGTGCGGGGATCGTCCCCCGAAGCGGCAGGCCTTTCCAGCGGCGAGGGGAGGAACTGCACGATTCCGTCCATGACCGGCTGCACCCCCTTGTTGCGCAGCGCCGCGCCGGCGAACACGGGGAAGAAGCGGTTGGCGAGCGTCCCTTTCCGGATCGCCGCGCGGAGCATGGAGGGCGGGATCTCCTCCCCCCCGAGGTACATCTCGGCGACCCGGTCATCCGCGTCCGCCGCGGCCTCAAGAAGCGCCTCGCGGTGCCGGGCTACAAGACGCCTGTCCTCCTCCGCGAGAAGCGTCCTCCGGACCTCCTGGCCGTGCCCGTTCTCCGAAAACTCGACGCGCTCCATCGTGACCAGGTCCGCCACCGCCCGGAATGCCCCGTCGCCGTGCAGCGGTGCCGTCACCGGGACCCCCCGGGCGGAGAGCCTCTCCTTCATCTCCCGGATCACCCGGTCGAAATCGGCCCCCGGCCGGTCGAGCTTGTTGATGAACGCGACCCGAGGGATACCGTGACGATCGGCCTGCCTCCACACCATTTCCGACTGGGCCTCCACGCCGGCCACGCCCTCGAAGA
This sequence comes from Deltaproteobacteria bacterium, assembly GCA_016220005.1. GTDB lineage: Bacteria > Desulfobacterota > Deferrimicrobia > Deferrimicrobiales > Deferrimicrobiaceae > JACRIV01. The sequence continues at coordinate 15,190 of JACRIV010000027.1, read as the reverse complement.
TCACCACGGCCCCGTCCAGCACTCGGAGCGACCGTTCCACCTCGATCGTGAAATCCACGTGCCCGGGGGTGTCGATCAGGTGGACCTCCGCCCCGAGCCACTGGAATTGGGTGACCGCCGCCGTAATCGTGATCCCCCGCTCCCGCTCCTGCGGCAGGTAGTCCATCTGGGCGTCGCCCTCGTGGACCTCGCCCATCCGATGGGTGACCCCCGAGTAGAACAGGACCCGCTCGGTGAACGTGGTCTTCCCGGCGTCGATGTGGGCGATGATCCCGATATTGCGGACCTTCGAAAGCGGGGCCAACCTAGTGCACCGTCTCGCAAATATCTTGGCATTCGAGCGCCGCTGCATCCGCTCCAGCTTCGTTGTGCTCGTTCACCATACTTAAAAGTATGCCTCAGTCGCGCGCCTCGCTGGCGCGGCGCATCGACGCTCTCGGTGCTTCAAGCTATTTACGAGACGGTGCACTAGAAGTTTCCCCGGAAGAGGTTGAAGGTGGAGGCGCCGGGGATCTCCCTGTCGGAGAGCAGCGCGTCGAAGAGCGGCCCGATCCCTTCGTGGGGGACGGCATGCAGGTCCACGTAGAAATCCTGGATCCCCGCGGCTCGGATCTCGTGGAGAGAGCCCGAGGCGGAGAACGGCCGGTCCGGACGGACGGTCGACCCGCGGTCGTCGGCCTCGACCGCGAACCGCTCCGCCCTGGGGCTCACGACCTCCCCCCGGACCCCGGCGGCGGGAACGAGGTGGGAGATCATCAGGGGCACGGCGGCGTAGGCCACGGCGATCCCCAGGCCGTGCAGGTATTTCCCCACCGCGCGCAGGGCGGAAAGCGGCGCCTCGATGGGGAGGACCATCCGGGAGGCGCCCAGGCGGGACAGGACGGAGAGCGCCCCCATGTTGAAACCGTACAGGTAATGGTCGCTGATCAGGGTCACCTCGCGCCGCAGGTCGAACCCCGCGAAGAGCGCGAAGTGGCCCACGTCGGAAACCACCCAGCGGCGGTGCCCCTTGAGGACCGCCTCCCTGACGGTCCGCCTGAGAAACGCGGCGTCGCTTTCGAGGAACGGGGGCGCCAGGCGGAGATAAGTACGGTCGCGGAACGGGCCGCGCCCGGCCGGCGCGGGGTCCCTCGCAAGCCCCCGTGTGAATTCCACCACGGGGACGATTTCCTCGCCCCGCGGAAGGTGCGCAAGCTGATCGGGGAGGCATCCCGTGAAGAAGACCGCCGGGACCTTCTCCCGCCGGTTCCCGGAGACCCGGAGCGCCGGGAGGATGGAGAGGCGGAGCTCCTTGCCGGAAAGGTAGAAATCCTTGTCGAACTTCCTGGCGGCCTTCACGAACAGGGCCTCCACGTCCGGCCAGGAAACCGTCGCGCCGTGCCCTTCGACGCGGATCTCACTGAAGGGGAGGTCGCAGCGGCAGGCGCTCCGAAGCCTCGCCTCGGCGTCGGGAGGAAGCCGCCCCGCGGCGGCGCCGCTCCCCCCCGAGACGCGGAAGGAGAACGACCTCTTCACTTTCCCGTAAGCCGCTTCGATGGCCACCAGTCCATCTCCGACGACGACCCGGAATCCCAGCCCTCCCGAGAGGATCGCCTCCATCTCTCTTTTCGCCCGGCGGGTCAGCACGGCTCGTCCGCCTCCGCCCACGCGGAACAGGAGGTCTCCGGGGGAGACGGGAAAGGGCGCCTTGACGTAGAGGCCGCCCGCATCGGCCCGCATCGAGAGCGCCGTGAACCCCTTCCCCGACCCGTCGGACTGGAACTGGACGCGGAGCCTGTCCCCCCGCGACACGGCGACGCTCCCCGGAATGAACGCCCATCCCTCCCGGACGTCCCGTATGGCGCCCAGCGGTTCTCCCACGTTCCCCGTGCTTCCGCCGGCGACGACCTCGCCGGGGGCCGCCCCGCCGGTCAGGCCCGGCGTTTCTTCCCGCCCGATCACTTCGGCAAGGATCTTCCTTCCCTCCGCGACTCCCTCCGCCGGCTTCCCCTCGCGGATGAGGTCAAGGGCCGCCCGGTATGCGGAGACGACGCCCGCCACGTACTCGGCGCTGCGCATCCGCCCTTCGATCTTGAATGCGGTGAAGCCCAGCTTCACCAGCTCCGGGAGCCGGTCGATGAGAGAAAGATCGCGCGTCGAGAAGACCGCCTCCTCGCCACCGGGGTGTCCATAGAGCCGACGGCAAGGCTGCACGCACGCCCCGCGGTTCCCGCTCTTGCCCCCGAGGAAGGAGGAGAAGAAGCATTTTCCCGAATAGGAATAGCACATCGCGCCGTGAACGAAAATCTCGATCCCCACGGGTGCCCGGGGAACGATCCGGCGGACCTCGTCGAGAGTCAGGTGGCGCTCGAGGATCACCCGCTGGCCCCCCAGCCGCGCGAACTCGGCGGCGGCCGAGGCCGAGGCGCATCCGGCCTGGGTGCTGACATGGATGGGAAGCCCGGGGAAATACTCGCGGACGATGCGCAGGAGGCCCAGGTCCTGGACGATGACTCCATCGGGGGACAACGGCGCCACCTGGTGGAGCAGCGAGATCGCCTCGGGGAGGTCCGCCTCCGTGAGAAGCGTGTTCATCGCGAGGTAGACCCGCACCCCGTGCGCCTTGGAGTGCGGCAGGACCCTGCACAATTCCTCGAGGGTGAAATTCTCCGCCCGCTCCCGGGCGCTGAATTTCTCGAGGCCGAGGTAGACGGCGTCCGCCCCCGCCGAGACGGCGGCGAAGTAGGCTTCCGCGGAGCCGGCGGGCGCCAGGAGCTCCGGAAAGGACGGCCGATCCTTCCCCCTATCCCTTTCGGAAGAGATCTTCAAGCTTCTTGCGCCCGGATGTGCGATCATCGTCCTCCCCCCGCACGGCGGCGGGCCGCAAACCCTTGTCGGGACTGGAAATTGCCCTGCTTTTCGTTTGACATCCATAATACATCCGATAGACTGGCCGGGAAATACTCCTGCGCCGGAAAAACGCTTTCGGGGGAGCGCCAAATGGCCTGGATTCCCGGGATTCTCGTCGTGGCCGCGGTTGCTTGGTTCGTGCTGACGTACAACCGGCTCGTCCGGTTGCGGAACCGGTTCGCGAACGCGTGGAAGCAGATCGACGTCCAGCTCAAGCGGCGTTACGATCTCATACCCAACCTCGTCGAAATCGTCAAGGACTACATGTCCTACGAGCAGGAGACGCTCGGCAAGGTGATCGCGGCGCGGGGGGCCGCGATCGAAGCCAGGGGTACGGCCGCGCAGGCCAAGGCCGAGAACGCCCTGACGGAGTCCCTGAAGAGCCTCTTCGCCGTCGTGGAGAACTACCCCGACCTCAAGGCCAACCAGAGCGTCGCGTCTCTCCAGGAGGAGCTCACGGCGACGGAGAACAAGATCTCCTTCGCGCGGCAGTACTACAACGACTCCGTCATGACGTACAACAACACGATCCAGTCCATCCCCTCCAACCTCATCGCCCAGGTCTTCGACTTCCGCCTCACGGAATACTTCGAGGCGGGCGAGGAGGCCCGCGCCGTCCCGAAGGCCGACCTCCGGTAAACTCATAGTGGCGGGACAGATCTGCCCGAGATGCGGCACCGTGAACCGGGAGGACGCGGCCTACTGCAACCTGTGCCAGGAAGCCTTCGTGCATAAAGGGGTCTCCTCCCTCGCGGGGAGCGAGGACAGGGATGTCCGAGCGCGAGGGGGCCGGGCATCGCGCCTTGTCCCCATGCTCCCGTTCGACGAGGCCGCCGCCCGCAACGTCCGCATGTCGCAGCTCCTCTTCCTCCTGCTGCTCGCCGCCTTCTTCGGCGTGGGCGGGATCATCGGGAAGGCGTACGGAAGCTTCGGGCTGGGGCTTTCTCTCGCCCTCGTCCTGTACGCGATCCTGGCCGCAACCGCCTATTTCAGCGGATCCTCGATCGTCCTTTCGATCCACGACGCCCGCGAGGCCGACCCCTCTCGGCACAGGCAGCTCCTGAACGTCGTCGAGGAGATGCGGATCGCCTCGGGGCTGCCCATGCCTCGCGTGTACGTCATGGAGACGCAGGGGATGAACGCCTTCGCCGCCGGGAGGAAGCCGGAAGAGGCGATGATCGCGGTGACCGCCGGCCTCATCGAGCATCTCACGCGGGAGGAGCTCCAGGGCGTGATCGGCCACGAGATGGCCCACATCAAGAGCCGCGACACCCTGTACAACGTCTGCGCGGCCGTGCTCGTGGGCGCCATCGCCTTGCTTTCCGACATGTTCCTGCGGAACTCCTTTTTCTTCCGCGGAAGAGGAAGGGGCCAAGAGCGGGGGGGAGGCCGGGGCAACGTGGCCTTTCTCCTCCTGGGGATCGTGTTCGCCCTGCTCGCCCCCGCGGCCGCCAGGCTGCTGCAGATGAGCATCTCCCGCCAGCGGGAATACCACGCCGACGCCGCCTCGGCGGGATTCACGAGGAACCCGTTGGGGCTGGCCGGCGCGCTGGAGAAGATCTCCCGGGCGGGGGCGTACGTCCCGGGCGAGAACCGCGGCACCCAGCACCTGTTCACCGTGAACCCCCTCCGCGAGTTCACGGCCCGCTCCTCGGCACTCCTGTCCACGCATCCGCCGACGGAACTCCGCATCCAACGTCTCAGAGCCATGGCAGGAGGCAACGCATGACGCGCAGGGTGACGATCTTCGGGAAGGACACCTGACCTTACACCACCAAGGCTCGTAGGGACTACGAGCAGACCGGGGCACAGGTCGTGTACAAGGACGTGGAGTCCGACAGGGCGGCGATGGCCGAAATGGTGACTCTAGGCAAGGGCCGCCGCGACGTCCCCGTCATCCTGGAGAACGGCAAGGTGACCATCGGGTACGGAGGAACCTGAGCGGTGTAACGGATCGCGGCCGTGCGCCGCGAAGGGCATGGATGACCGAGTGCCGACGGGCTCTCCAGTTGAACGGGGACCGCCCGGCATGTTATCTTGGCTGCCTCCCATACTTCACATGGCCGGAGGAAACCGTCGATGAAGTTCAGCGAAGAGGCTTTGAAGTACCTGAACCTGGGGATCGAGTCCGAGGTATCGTCTTACGTTTTCTACAGGCGGGCGAGCAAAATGATAGGGGACGACAACCTCCGGAAGATCCTCGACGAGCTGGCCATGGACGAGAAGTATCATTTCAACATCCTGGAGGACGAGTACGATCGCAACGTGCGGTCGGAGTGCTGGGCTCCGTACAAGGACATCCTTTGCAAGGACGGGCTCCCCGAAATCGACGAGCTGGTGCAGGAGACGCACAGGGAGCTCCTCGCGAAGATCCGGAACCTCAAGACCTCCAGGGAAGTCCTCCAGATGGCGCTTTCGCTCGAGAAGGAGGCCTTCGACCTCTTCTACGACGCGTCATCGAAGGCGAAGGATTCCGAGGTCAAGAAGGTCTTCGACCACCTCGCGGCGTTCGAGAACGGGCACGTGAGGTCGATCGAGAAGGCGCTGGCCGCCCTGTAGGCGTCCCCGCCCATCTTTCGGATGAGCGAGAACATCATCTTGGCGTGCTCGATCTCCGTCGCCCCGAACTTCAGGAACTTCTCCCGCAGCCCCGGGTCCGCGAAGGCGGGCGCGTAAAGGTGGTAGTCCAGGATCCCGCGGTACTCGAGCTTGAGCATGTTGTTCAGGAACTTGACCGCATCGTAGTCGGACAGGCCCGTGCCGCCGGCCGCCTTGAGCCGGGCCTCGCACCTCTCGAACTCCTTGTCCATCCGGTCCAGGAGCAGGAACAGCTCGGCGTTCCGGGACCGCTCCGCCTCCCCGAGGGCCCGCATCCGCTCGATCCGCCCCCTCCCCTCCTGCAGGATGTCGCGCAGCTCCCCCACGAGCACGTCGAGGCTCATCGCCCGCTCCTTTCGCTCCGGTATCGCAGAAATCCATCGTAGCACGCCCCCCGACGCCGATGAACGACCATCCCGGCAGCCCTGACGTTATTGTGCCGCCGGTAACCGCAAGCGAGGCATCCCCGCCTTCGGAGCGGCGTCAGTTTCGAACTGGAGGCATGGATGCCGGGAAGGAGAAACTGCGCAGGCGCAGGAGTCCAGGGACGGACTCCAAGCCGTAGCGGAGAAGGGGGGGATCCGAGCGGACGGTTACCGGCGAAACAAAAAAGGGCGGCCCGAAGGCCGCCCGGGAAAATGCGTTGCGCGGCAGCTAGAACCGGTACCCGATATCGAACGCCACGAGGTGAGCGTCTCCCTTCCAGGTCCCGTTGAAACCCGTGCCGGCGGTACCGGTAGGAGACGTGGCGGTCTGGTTGTTCACCGTGCGGTCCTTCTTGAGCACGTAGAAGTAAGAGAGGTCGAACGTCCAGGCGCCGTACTTGTATCCCCCCCCAACCATGAAATTCTGGCGATCCGCGTCCGGAAGCGACGGGTCCATCGTGTCGGCGGGAACCGGAGAGGGATCGTACGCATACCCGAGACGGACGGCGACGGGATCGGTCACCTTGTATTGCGCGCCGATCCGTAAGGCGACGACGTCCCTCCAGTTCTTCGGCGTGTCCGTCGTGACGAGGACGGGGGATTTCTGGTCCTTGATCTCGATAAGCAGATGGTTGTAGGAGCTCCACCAGGTGATGTCCATGTCCGCCTCGACGGTGAGCCGGTCGATGGTGTATGCCAGGCCCAAAGCGGTCGTCGCCGGCAGCTCGATGGTGGTGCTCCCCTTCGTGTGGAAGACCGTCGCCCCGCCGAAGAACGCGGTCGACACCGAAGCGAAGCCGAGGCCGGCCCGCGACGCGGTGGAGATGTTGGCCAGGTCGACGTCCCCGTCCTTCAGCTTCAGGTGGAACGGACTCCTGTGGCTGAACCCGATTTTCGCGTTTTTCGACAATTGCAGGAGTGCGCCGAAGTTGTACCCCCACGTAGATCCGTCCGCCTCCAGGTCCAGGATGTACAGGTTGTTCGTGGGAGGGGAGGCCGAGTTGTCCCCGATGGCGAAGTTCACCGGAGTCTTCGCGAGCTTCGCCCGGCCCCACAGGAAATCGATCCCCGCGCCCACCGAGAGGACCTCGTTGACCTTATACGCGATGGTAGGGTTCACGACGATCGTCTGCAGGTCGATCTTCGTGACCTGGTTCCGGAAGAAGCTCGTGTTCCGGTCCTTGTACTCCTGCCCCAGCCCGAACGGCGAAAAGATGCCGACGCCATAGGCGAGATTGGGGGACGCCTTTCTCGTGAAGTAAGCGTTGGGGACGATGAAGTTCAGGTCCTTCTGCGTTTCGCTGATCGTCGCCCCGCTGGAGAGGGGCGTGGTCCCGGTGAACTCGCCGCCGTTCTCCCGGATGTACGTGGCGCCGACCATGACGTTGTTCCCCTCGAGCTGGACAAGCCCCGCCGGGTTGAAGTAGATCGCGGACGGGTCGTCCGCCTGCGCCGTGAAGGCGAACCCCATCCCCATCGCCTTCGCCCCCGCTTCGGGAAGGCGGAAGCCCGCCGCCATGGCTGATGTTGCGGAAAAAATCAGGACCAACAGCACCGCCGATACTTTACCGATCCTCATCGTCCCCCCCTTCATCTGAATGATCATTCATAATGAATAGTCATTCAGAATAGATTTTGCTCCACCATACCGATTTCCCGGTCAGGGAGCAACAGAAAAAATGGACCAAATCACTGAATAATATTCAAATTCTCCCGGCGGCAGCCGCACCGGAAAGAGGAGCCTGAGGCAGATCCCCTGGTGGATCTTCTCCGCGCCCGACTCGGACAGGGAGGCCGTCTCGACGGGATAGCGGAGGAGCGCGAACTCCCGGTCCGACCTCCCCTCGACTACCACGTCGCGCCAAGCATCCACTATGCGAAACTCGCGGAGGGAGGCCGTGACACCGCGGGAGGAGAGCGCCGCCTCCTCTCCCGCCCACACATACTTGCGGTCCGGCCCGCTTCCCGAGAGGAAGTTCAGGTTCCATTCCGAGGCGAGCTTCCCGGAAACCGTCCCCTTGCCGTGGTTGGCGAGCCGGTAGCGAACGTGGAACCCTTCCTCCCGGGCGCCGACCTCCAGGACCTTCTCCAGGGAGAGCTCGACCCCCGGTCCCGAGAGGGGCACCTGCTGGGACAGGACGATGCGCGAGCCGCTTCGGGTGATCTCCCCCCTTGCCTCCTTTCCGGCCGTGACGCCGAGGGGAGCGGCGGTTTCGTCGAGAATCGCCTCCAGGGCGTCCTCCTCGCGGTAGAACGCCTCCCGCAGGGAGGCCCGCTGCCACGGGTCGACGGACAGCGCCTGGAGGACCGTGGGATCCTTCAGGACGATGATGTCGTGGATGCTGGTCGAACCGTCGAACGTCCCCTCCGCCCTCCTGAACTTCGCGTGGTACCCCTCCTCCCGGCGGGTCAGCACGTGGCCCAGCGCCACGCCGCGGCGGGGAAGGGAGATCTCCGTGATCGCGCCGCCGTCGTGGGCATGGACGAGAAGGGTGAGTGACGGGGTCTTGAGCAGCACCTCCGTCCCCCCGTCGAGGTCGAGGTCCCCCCTCACGGTCTCCGTCCAGCCGCTCTTGCCCGAATGGAGCACGGAGTCCGACGCCTCCTCCGCGCGGAGCAGGCTCGCGTAGGCCGCTTCGCGAAGGTGGTTCAGGTACAACCCCCCGAACACTCCGTGCCAGTAGACGTCGTTGCACTGGGCGCGGTAGAGGTCGTCCCGCCCCGCCGCCGCGCCGCCGCTCCGGCGGGAAGCCTCCTCCACCCGGTCGCTCACCCACCACATCCGCTTGTGGAGCTGGTTGGACTCCTCGTACTTGCGGAGGAAGTTCCGGAAGAAACCGCCCTGCAGGAAGGGCTTGAGGTCCCCGAACTTTCCCCCGCGGAGATTGTGGAGCAGGTCGCCGAACCGAGCGGCATGCCCGGGAGGGAGCGCCCACTCCCCCATCTCGATGTAGGAGCAGGCGGGGAGGTAGATCCTCCCCCGCAGCGGGGCGCGGGCGACGTATTCCGCGAGCGTCATCGTCGACAGCCAGTCCTTCCTCGCCTCGATCCCCTCGAAGAAACGGTGCAGCCATCCCTCCTCGTAGACGCTCTTGTGCGTCCCGGGCCAGACCCCGAACTTCTCCCCGTCGTCCGCGAAGATCGCCGCCGGGTACGGCACGTCCCGAGCGGTCATCCGGTCGACGGCGCGCAGCGTCTCCTCCACGTCGCCGAAGGGGATGAGGTACCGGAGCAGCTCGCTCCCCGGGAACACGCGCACGGACCCGCCGTCCGCCTCCGTGAGGTAGACGCCGTCCAGCTCCGCGAGGGAGAGGCCCGCCCGCAGGAAATGGTAGTCGTCCAGGGGGAAATACTTCACCCCTGCCGCGGAGAGCGTCGAGGCGAGCCCGGGCTCCCAGACCCGCTCGGCGAGCCAGATCCCCTCCGGCCTCTTTCCGAACAGGTTTCCGACGGTCTCCGCCAGCGCCTGCATCTGCCCGCGCCGGTCCCGCTCGGGAAGGAGCGCCAGGATCGGCTCGTACATCCCCCCCCCGAGGATCTCCACCTGCCCCCGGGAGACCATCTCCTTCAGGAGCCCGACGACCTCCGGGGCGTTATCGACGAGCCACCGGAGGAGATACCCCGAATAGTGAATCGTCGCCTTGATCCCCGGGAAACGGGCAAGGGCGGCGAGGAACGGCAGGTAGGAGTTCCGGCTCGCCTCCTCGAGAACGAAATCGAAGTTCCCGACCGGCTGGTGGTTGTGCAGGCACAGGAGGAGCGTGCGGGCGGGGCGTCCGGACGGCGCGGCGTTCACGTATGCTCGTCCCCTTCCTGCGCGAACTCGGTCAGGACGCCGAAGGTCGACTTCGGGTGCAGGAACCCGATCTTCATGCCGTGAACCCCCGTCCGCGGCGTTTCGTCGATCAGGCGGACCCCGCGCTCCTTCGCGCGGGCGAGCGCGGCGGCGGCGTCCTCCACCTGGAAGCAGAGGTGGTGGATCCCTTCCCCGTTCTTCTCGATGAACTTCCCGACCGGACCGTCGGGCGACGTCGACTCGATGACCTCGAGGGTGCTCTCCCCCACGCGGAACACCGCCGCCCGGATCTTCTGCTCGGCCACCTCCTCGATGCCGGTGAGCTCCAGGCCCAGGACGTCGCGGTAGAAAGGGATGGCGTCTTCGAGCTTCCGAACGGCCACCCCGATGTGCTGGATCTTGCGGATCATCGCTTTTTTTACCTCCTCGGGCGTGCGCGTCCCCTCGGATCATTAAAGCCGAAATGGGGGGGGCGCGCCAACACCAAAAGAGGAGAAGGCTGCTACCGGACGAGCACGAAGGGACGGATGATATCGTACGCGAGGTATCCCGCGGCGGCCGAGGCCGGGATGGTCAGCACCCATGCCCATACGATCCGGACCCCCACCATCCAGTTCACCCTGCGGCGCCCCTGGGAGAGCCCGACCCCGAGGATGGCGGAGGTGATGACGTGGGTGGTGCTGATGGGGATCCCCATCGCGGAGGCGGTGAGGATGACTCCCGCGGAGGAGGTCTCCGCGCAGAACCCGTGGACGGGCTGAAGCTTCACGAAATCGGTCCCGACGGTCTTGATGATCCGCCACCCCCCCAACGCAGTCCCCATGGCCATCGACGCGGCGCAGGAAAGGATGACCCAGGGCGGGATGTGAAAGGTCTGGATCGCGCCGTAGGAGGTGAGCGCCAGCGTGATGACCCCCATCGACTTCTGGGCGTCGTTGGACCCGTGGGAGAACGCCATGAAGGCGGCGGAGAGGATCTGCAGCTTCCGGAAGCCCCGGTTCAGGGGCGCGGGATGAAATCCCCGAAAGGCCCAGAAGATGCCGACCATGATGAGGAAGGCCGCCACCGTCCCGGCCAAGGGCGATATGACGATCGCGGCAAGGATCTTGGTGATCCCCTCCCACTTCAGGACGCCGACTCCCCTATCCGCCACTGCCGCCCCGATGAGCCCGCCGATGATCGCGTGCGAGGAGGAGGCCGGGATGCCATAGCGCCAGGTGAGGAGATCCCAGAAGATGGCCCCCGCAAGGGCGGAAAGGACGACGACCTGAGTGACGTTCGACGGGTCGACGATCCCCTTCCCGATGGTCGCGGCCACGTGGGTGGAGACCAGCGCCCCGAGGAAATTGAGCCCCGCCGCCATCAGGATGGCGTTCCGGATGGAGATGGCCCGGGTCGAGATGCAGGTGGCGATGGCGTTGGCGGTGTCGTGGAAGCCGTTGATGAAGTCGAACGCCAGCGCGGCGAAGATCACCAGCGCCAGGAGCGCGAACGAACTCTCAGGCATTCTTCAGGGCGACCCCTTCGAGCACGTTGGCCGCATCCTCGCACCGGTCCGTGGCAGTCTCCAGGGTCTCGTAGATCTCCTTCCACTTGAGGATCGTGATGGGGTCCTTCTCGCGGTCGAAGAGGTCGGCGATCGCATCCCGGCAGACGCGATCCGCCTCGTTTTCCAGAGAGTTCACCTCAACGCAGTGCTCGTAGACCCCGTCCATCTTCTTCGACATCTTGGCGATGCCCCGGTTGAGCTCCCGGACCGACTTCAGGATGAGAAACCCCAGCTCCTTGGCCTGGGGGGTCGGCTCGGTGATCTTGTAGAGCGTGATGCGCGTGGCGGCGGCGTGGATCAGGTCGATCACGTCGTCGAGCGACGAGGCCAGGGCCAGGATGTCCTCCCGTTCGATGGGGGTGATGAAGGTCGTGTTGAGCTTCTTCACGATGTCATGGGTGATCGTGTCCCCTTTGTGCTCGACCTCCTCGATCCCCCGGGCTTTCTCTCGGACGTCTTCGAAGCGGTCGAGAAGGTCCTTGAGGATCTCGGCGCCGTCCTGGATGTTCTGCGACGCCTTCTCGAAAAGGACGAAGAATTCCTGGTCGCTGGGGATGATGCGGAACATGGAGCGGCTCCTTCGCGCTATGGGCAGAGCTGGCCGATTGCGGGCGGACGGCCGTTCGCCATCTCTTCCAGCTTCCGCTCCGCCCCCGTCACCAGCTCCTCGATGATCTCCCGCACGGGCTGGACCTTCTTGACGAACGCCACGCTCTGGCCCGCCATAAGCGACCCGCGCTCTACGTCCCCGTCGATCACGGCGCGCCGCAACGCCCCGACCCAGAACTCCTCCAGCTTGACCTGGCCCTCCTCGCGGGAGATCTCGCCGGACTTGACCTTGTTCAGGAGCTCGAGCTGGAGACGGTTGAAGTCCTTGCTCCCTTCGTTCAGGATGGCGCGCACCGGGATCGTGGGGAGCGACGGATCGAACTGGGAGGTCGGCATGGCGTCCCGGGCCTGGGCCTTGATGAACGCCTCCTTGAAACGGGGATGGGCGACGCATTCCTCGGCCACGACGAACCGGGTCCCGAGCTGCGCCCCCGCGGCGCCGAGCGACAGGTACTGGGCGATCATCTCCCCGGTGCCGATCCCCCCGGCCACGAAGATGGGTACCTCGGTCACGGTCAGGAGGAACTCCTGCGCCAGGACGGACGTCGCAACGGGTCCGATGTGGCCACCCGCCTCGTTCCCCTCGATGACCAGGGCGTCCGTCCCCTGCTTGATGAGGCGCTTCGCGAGGGAGAGCACCGGCGCGAAGCAGATCACCTTCGCCCCGGAGGCCTTCGCCTGCTCGATGTCCCTGCCCGAAGGGATGCTCCCGGCGAAGAAGACGAACGGCGCCTTTTCCCGGACCACCACCTCGATATGGTCCTTGAAGTTCGGCGCGACGGTGATCAGGTTGACCCCGAAGGGGAAGCGGGTCTTCCGCCGGGTGGCCTCGATCTCCTTCGCGAGCAGCTCCGGGGGCATGTTTCCCCCGGCGAGGACCCCGAACCCCCCCTCGTTCGAGATGGCCGAAACGAGGTTGGACTCGGAGACCCAGGTCATCGCGCCGCAAAGGATCGCGTAGCGCGTTCCGAGGAAGTCCGCGCCCCGTTTCCACGCTTCGGTCAGATATTTCAATTCCATCTACGCATCTCCCGGGAACAGGTCGCAAAAACTATAACACACGGCAGGCGGAAACGCCCACGAAAAGGAACCCACGAAATCTTCGTAAGTTCTTCTGATATATTATGCGACATGGTGCGGCAAAGCGAGTTCTACGACATCACCATCGTCGGCGCCGGGCCGGTGGGGCTGTACGCAACCTACTACGCGGGCCTGCGGGACTGCAGGACGAAACTCCTTGAAATGTATCCCCAAGTGGGCGGCCGGCTGATCTCCATGTACCCGGAAAAGGAGATCTTCGACGTGGCCGGGCATCCGAAGATCCTCGCCGCGGACCTGGTCCGGCTGCTGACGGAACAGGCGATGCAATACCGCCCCACCGTCCTGCTCGACGAGCGGGTTACGGGGCTCCGGATCCTGGGAGAGCGGGTCATCGAGCTCGCCACGCCGAACGGGAACCATTACACCCAGACCGCCATCCTCACAGCGGGGTGCGGCGCCTTCGTCCCCCGCAGGCTGGACATCCCCCACCTCATCGACCTGGAGGGGCACGGGATCTATTACTACCTTAAGTCGTTCGAGCCCCTTCGGGGCAGGAAGGTCCTGATCGTGGGCGGGGGGAACAGCGCCGTGGACTGGGCGCTCTCGCTCCTCGGGATCGCCGCGGAAGTGACCCTGGCCCACCGCATGTACCGGTTCCAGGCCCACGAGGCGATGGTCGACCGGCTCTTGAACTCCGACGTCCGCGTTAAATTCCCGTACTTCACCCTGAAGTCGGTGCTCGGAGAGGACCGGGTCACCGGCGCAGTGATCTGGAACGAGCGCAGCGGCAAGGAGGAGGAGATCGCCGTGGACGCGATCGTCCTGTCGATCGGGATGCTCACCAACCTGGAGCCGTTCAGGCAGTGGGGCTTGAACATCGTGGGAAGCGGGATCGCCGTCGCCCCCGACATGTCGACCAACCTGCCCGGCGTGTACGCGGCGGGGGACATCGTCACCTACCCCGGGAAGGTGCTGCTCATCACCGCGGGGTCGGGGGAAGCCGCCACGGCGGTCAACACAGCGAAGGAGTACATCGTCGCCGGGGAACTCGGCCGCTGATCGATATCAGCGGCCGTTGGCGGGCGGCGCGGGCGCCGCTGCCGGCGGCGCCGCGGGGGCCGTGGAAGGAAGAGCGGCCTGTGCCGGCGCCGGCGGGGCCCCGGACGGAACGGGCGCGTCCTGCCTGATCCCCCCGTCGGGCTGCCTCTCGATCTCGAGCAACCGCTCGAAGGCCAGACGGAGCTTCCCCTCCGCTCCCGGCCGGATCTCCCCCGACTCGGTGAAGAGGGCCGCGTAGTCGAACCCGAGCGTCTCCGGGGCCTTCGGGTTCTTCGCCAGGGCGTCCAGCGCCTTCTTCGCCCCCTTCCCGTCCTTCCTCCTCGCCGCGACGACCGCCTGGCCGAACAGCACGCCGGGGTCGTCCGGGACCTGGGAGGCGAGGAGCTGGAAATACTCGCCGGCCAAGGGATCCAGGTTGATATACAGGTAGCCGATCCCAAGCACCCGCCGCTCGTAGACCTCCTGGAAATCCCGCTTCTTCAACTCCTGCAGCGCCGCGTCCCTGCGTCCGTTCGACTTCGCCATGTCGAGGATGATCGCCTTGAGGAGGTAGGGGCGGAAGAAATCGGGGTCGCGCCGAATCGCCTCGTCGAGCCGCTCGATGGCCTGCTCGGGGACGCTCTTCAGGTCTCCCGAAATGGAGCGGGCCACGAGGAACAGCCGCTTCCCGAGGTTGTAATACTGCAGGGCGTAGTTCTTGGGCTTGTGATCGAGGAGGTACCGGGCCTTCTCGACGGGCTTCTCCTTGGCGATGCCGAGGAAGGCGTCCAGCCGGTCCGGGATGTCGTCCCGGGCGATCGAGGGGAACCCGGGATACGCGTCGACGATCTTCAAGGCCTTGTCGAGGATGATCGTCGTGGGGGTGCTGATCACCCCGATCTCGTTGTACCCCTTCAACCCCGCGTCGAGAACCACCGGAAAGGTGATTCCCAGCTCCGAGATGACCGCCTTGACCTGGGCGATGTCCTCCGCCTTCATCTCCTGGTGGTCCGCATTGACGGCCAGGAACTTCAACCCGAGCTTTTCGTAGCGGCGCAGCTCCTTCTCCGCGAACTGGAGGATAGCGGGGGACCTCGTGCTCCAAGTCGCCCAGTAGATGAGGACCAGCCCCTTCTCCCCTGAAAAAGAGGAGAGCTTCCCTCCTTCGCCGGTGACCCCGACGAACTCCAGGTCCGGGACCGGGCTCCCCTTCTCCATGCCCCGGAGGGCGAACGAGGAGGCGGA
>JACRIV010000022.1 GCA_016220005.1 Deltaproteobacteria bacterium | reverse complement strand
GACGCACCGAGAGCGTCGATGCGCCGCGCCAGCGAGGCGCGCAAGTGAAGGCGTACTGGGAGAGTACGGCGAACGAGCGCAACGAAGCTGGAGCGGATGCAGCGGCGCTCGAATGCCAAGATATTTGCGAGACGGTGCACTAGAACTTCTGCTTCGTCGAATCGCGCATTCCCCGCATCCTGGCGATTTCGTTCCTGAGAGAGTCGCGGTAAGGGTAATTGGGCACATTCTCCAGCAGCGCCTCCCAGGCCCGAAGCCCCCCCTCGACGTCGTTTTTGTCGTGGATCAGGATGATCCCGAGGTTATAACGGGACTGGGCGTGCCGCGGGTCCATCGAGATCGCCTTTTTCAGTTCCTCAACGGCCCGGTCCGGATTCCCCGCCCGCCGGTAGCAGACCGCCATGTCGGTGCGGACGTTCACGTTACGGGGGTCGATCGCGAGCGCTTTCTTGTAATGCTCGATCGCCAGGATATCCTGCCGCGTGTCGAAATAGAGGTTCCCGATGCTGATGAGAGCTTGCAGATTGTTCGGGTCCTTTTTGAGGATCTCCTTGTAGTTGTCGATCTGGGAGAGGGCGTTGAGGTTGATCGCCTCCCCTTCCCCGGAGGGAGGAGCCTCCTTCTTTCGGCATCCGCCGGCCGAAAGGAGGGTGAGCACCATTGCACCCGCCGCGACACATTTCCACGAAAGCTTCATATCGCCAATACCTCGAGGGGATCCCTGCACGCCTCCAGGAGATCCCGAACGGTCTTGTCCCCCGGGGGCACAGCCACCCCGGGAGCGATTTCCGCAACCGGCGCCAGGCAGAAACGACGTACGGCCAGGCCCGGGTGGGGGATCACGAGATGAGGTTCGCGCACGACTCTCTCTCCCATCAACAGGATATCAATATCCAGCTCCCGCGGGCCCCATCTTCCCCCCCCTTTCCGCCCCGCCGCAGCCTCCGCCTCTTTCGCAAAGAAAAGAAGGGCGTCGGGGGAAAAGCGGCTCGTCCCCCGAACCGCCAGGTTGAGGAACCACGGCTGGTTCGCCCTTCCCCACGGCTCGCTCGCGTAGGTGCGGGAAACCCGGGCGACGTCCACCGCCCGGGACAGCGCCGCAAGACCCTCCCGGAGCTTTTGCACCCGCCGCCCCTTGTTGCTCCCCAGGAGCAGGATCACTTCGCCTCGCAACGGTTTCTTAAAGCCCCACGCGCTTCATCCGGTCGAGCGCCTCGCGGATCCGGCCCTTCTCCTTGGTCAACGCGATGCGGACGTACCCTTCCCCGCTCTTTCCGAAGCCGTTCCCGGGGGTCGTGACGATCCCCGCCCGGGTGAGCAGGTGCTCGCAGAACGACGCCGAGGTGTACCCTTTCGGGACGGGGATCCACACGTAGAAGGTCGCTCTCGGCATGACAGGGTCCAGGCCCAGGGCCCGCAGCCCGGGGATGAGCACGTCCCTGCGCTCCTGATAGGTCCTGCGGATCGCGTCGGCGGCATCCTGCCCGGACGTAAGCGCCGCGATGGCCGCCCCCTGGACCGCCTGGAAGACCCCGCTGTCCACGTTGGTCTTGATCTTCCCCAGGCCCCCGACGAGTTCGGGGTTTCCCACCGCAAAGCCGATCCGCCAGCCGGTCATGTTGTACGTCTTGGAGAGGGAGTGGAACTCGATGCAGCGTTTCTTCGCCCCCGGGAGCTCGAGAATGCTCATCGGCTTTACGCCGTCGAAGTAGATCTCCGTGTACGCCACGTCGTGGGCGACGATGAGGTCGTGCTCCTCCGCGAAGGCGAGCACCTTCCTGTAGAACTTCCGGTCGGCGATCGCCGACGTGGGGTTGTTCGGGTAGTTGATGAACAGGATCTTCGCCTTCGCGAGCGCCTTGGCGGGTATCTTCGCAAGCTCGGGCAGGAAGCCGTTCTCCCGCTCGAGGGGCAGGAAGTGGGACTTCCCTCCCGCGAACATCGTGGAAATGTGGTAGACCGGATAGCCCGGGTCGGGCACCAGGACGACGTCGCCGGGATTGACGAAGGCGAGGGGGAAATGGGCGATCCCCTCCTTGGACCCGATGAGCGCCACGACCTCGTTCCCCGGGTCGAGGGACACGCCGAACCGCTCCTTGTACCACGCCGCGGCCGCCGTCCGGAACTGCGGCAGTCCTTCGTAGGACGGGTACTGGTGGTTGGCGGAGACGGCCGCCTCCCGCTTCAGCCGTTCCACGATGAACCGGGGCGTCGGCCGGTCGGGGTCCCCCACGCCCAGGTCGATGATGTCCACCCCCCGGGCCCTGACCTCCTGCTTCTTCCGGTCGAGCTCGGCGAACAGGTAGGGCGGAAGCGCCCGGATGCGGCGGGACAGGTTGAAACGGCCCATGTCTTTTTCTCTCCCTTGTTCGATGATTACGGCGCCACGACCCGGTTGGTCAGGGAGCCGATTCCCTCCACCTCGACGGTCATGACGTCCCCCACCTTGACCGGACCCACTCCGGGAGGCGTCCCGGTGGCGATGACGTCTCCCGGGTACAGCGTCATGACGTGCGAGATGAACTCCACCAGTCTTCCGACGGAAGCGCCCATCTCCCTCGTGTTCCCGTCCTGCCTCGCCTCCCCGTTCACGAGGCACCGGACCCGGAGCGCCGAGGGGTCGAGGTCCGTCTCGATCCACGGCCCGATCGGCGCAAAGGTGTCGAACCCCTTCGCGCGAGCGTACAACCCGTCCTTCGCCTGGAGGTCCCGGGCGGTCACGTCGTTGATGCAGGTGTATCCGAGAATGACCGGGGGCGCATCCTGCTCCTTGACGTTCTTCGCGACCTTCCCGATGACCACGGCCAGCTCGGCTTCGAAATCCAGCCGCTGCGTCGCGGACGGGTACACGACGTCTCCCCCGGGGCGGTTCAGGGCGGATGGCGCCTTGAGGAAGAGAAGGGGCTCCGCCGGGATCTTCTTTCCCATCTCGCGGGCGTGGTCCTTGTAGTTCAGCCCCACGGCGACGATCTTGGAAGGGACGACGGGAGCGAGCAGGCGGACTTCGGAGAGGCGCTGCGTGCCTCCGGCATATCGAATGCCGTCGAACGGAGGGCCGGCGATCTCCCGGATCTCCCCGCTCTCCGGATTCACGACGCCCCAGGCGGTCTTCCCCGCCTTCTCGAAACGCAGGATCTTCAAGGGATCACAGCCCGAGAACATCCCGCATGTCGTAGAGGCCGTTGGGCTTCCCCACCACCCACGCGGCCGCGCGGACGGCGCCCCGGGCAAAGGTCTCCCGGCTGTGGGCGCGGTGAGTGATCTCGAACCGCTCGCCGATCCCGCCGAAGATGAGCGTGTGCTCTCCGACGACGTCCCCCGCACGGACCGCGAAGACGCCGATCTCGTTCCGGGTGCGCTCCCCCACGATCCCCTTCCGCCCGTAGACCCCGACGTCCTTCATCTCGCGTCCGAGCGCCTCCGCCACGGAGTCGGCGAGCTTCACCGCCGTCCCGGAGGGGGAGTCCTTCTTGAAGCGGTGGTGGACCTCGACGATCTCGACGTCGTAGTCCTCGCCGAGGACCCGTGCGACGTCGGCGGCCACCTTGAACATGAGGTTCACCCCCACGCTCATGTTGGGCGACAGGACGCACGGGATCCCCTTCGCCGCCCCCCTCACCTCCGCGAGCTGCTCCGGGGTGAACCCGGTGCTCCCGATGACGATGGCCTTCCCCGCCGCCGCCGCCCGACGCGCGTGCCCCACCGACGACGCGGCATGGGTGAAGTCGATCGCCACGTCGGCGTCCGAGATCGCACGGGAGAAGTCGTCCGTGATCGCGACGCCGGCCTTCCCCGCTCCCGCTGCCTCGAACGCGTCCTGCCCCAGGAGGGGGTGGCCCGGGACCTCCACCGCCGCCGAAAGCGCGAGCCCCGAGGGGCGCGACGCAAGCACGCCGAGGACGGCCCTCCCCATCCTGCCCATCGCCCCGCAGACGGCGACGCCGGCCATGGGGGCCGCCTACGCCAGCCCGAGATCGGAGATCACGGCCGCCAGCTTCTTCCGGTTGGCCTCGGACATCGGGCACAGGGGCAGCCGGAACTCCTCCCGGATCATCTTCATGATCGAGAGCCCGGTCTTCACCGGGATCGGGTTGGTCTCGACGAAGAGAACGTGGAACAGCGGCCAGAGCCGATAGTGGATCTCCCGTGCGCGAGAGATTTCCCCAATGACGTAAGCGTCATAGAGGTCCGCCATCGCCTTCGGCGCCACGTTCGACGTCACGGAGATCACCCCCTTCGCCCCCAGCGCCATCATCGGGAAGAAGAGGGCGTCGTCCCCCGAGAGCACGCAGAACTTCTTCGGGGTCATGCGGATGATGTCGCATGCCTGGTTCAGGTTCCCCGAAGCCTCCTTGACCCCCACGATGTTCTTCACCTCGGCAAGCCGGGCCACCGTCTCGGCGGTCATGTTCACGCCGGTCCGTCCCGGCACGTTGTACAGGACGATCGGGATGTCGGTCGATTCGGCGACGGCGCGGAAGTGCCGGTAGAGCCCTTCCTGAGTCGGCTTGTTGTAATACGGCGTGATGACCAGGGCCGCATCGGCCCCGGCCTTCTTCGCGTACTTGGTCAGGACGATCGCTTCCTTCGTATTGTTCGATCCCGTGCCCGCGATCACCGGCACGCGCCCGTCCGCGGCATCGACGACGACGTCGATGACGGCCTCGTGCTCCTCGTAGGCGAGGGTCGCCGACTCGCCCGTCGTTCCGCAAGGGACAATGCCGTCCGTCCCGTTCCGGATCTGGAACTCCACCAGCTTCTTCAATCCCTTCCTGTCCAGCTTCCCGTTCAGGAACGGCGTGACGGTCGCGACGATCGCCCCGTGAAACATCGTGTCTTCCTCCTTTTCAGTAACGGTACGCTTCCTCGAAAATCAGCCCGTCGCACGACCACGAGGTGTCGCCTTCCAGGTACACCTCGCCGAACCCTTTCTTCTCCAGGTCGAAGTGGATCGTCAGCACTTCTCCTCCGCGGGTACGCACGGAGACCGGAGGGCGGACGTAGCCATGGACGGCGGAAAGGATGCCGCACGCCACGGCGCCCGTCCCGCAGGCCAGCGTCTCCCCTTCCACGCCGCGTTCGTACGTGCGGACCCACACCGTGCCGTCCTTTACCTTCACGAAATTGACGTTGGTCCCCCGGGGGGCGAAGGCGCGGTGCGTCCGGATCCTCCTTCCCGTTCCCGGAAGGTCGATCTTCGAAAGATCCGGGACGAACAGGACGGCGTGCGGGACGCCGGTGTTCAGGAACGAGTAGGCGATCTTCCTTCCCCCGAGCGTGAGCGTCTTCGACAGCGCCAGGCCGTGGGGCGGGACCATCTGGAGCTTGACCCGACGGCCCGACACCTCGGCGCGGATGAGGCCGGCGTCCGTCTCGAAGGCGAGCTTCCGGCGCGCGATCCTCCGCTCGACCGCGTACCGCGCAGCGCAACGCCCGCCGTTTCCGCACATCTCCGCCCTGGAGCCGTCGGCGTTGTAGAACTGCCAGCGGAAATCGGCCCGGCGCGACTTCTCGATGAAGATCATCCCGTCGGCGCCGATGGACCGCGAGCGGTCGCAGACCTTCCCGACGAGCGCCGGGAGATCGACTCCCCGCAGGATCCCCCGCCGGTTGTCCACCACCAGGAAATCGTTCCCGCTGCCGTTCAGCTTGGAAAACGGAATCCCTTTCCTCATCGAATCCCCGACCGTCGAAAAATGAGTTCCTATCTTAACAGATACCCGGAGCTTGTTCCAAACATCGGGCCGGGTACCCCATGTCGAAAAAACGGGCACACGCCATGCCGCCGGAGGCGCCTCCGGATGTCAGCCCGTTTGCGACCGTACTTGGGAAAGGTGGCACTAAGACTTCCGTTTTCGTCCCGCGAGGAACGACGCCGTCCTCTCCCCCCGGACGAGGTCCCGCACCGATTCCCTTTCGCGCACCACCTCGAACCGCGAGCCGGAGACCATCACCTCGGCCGCCCTCGGGCGGGAGTTGTAGTTGGAGGACATCGAGAACCCGTACGCCCCGGCGCTCATGACGGCAAGCAGGTCTCCCGACGCGAACGGGGGGAGCACCCGGTCCTTCGCGAGGAAATCCCCCGACTCGCAGATCGGACCGACCACGTCGGCGGTGACCCTCCCCCTCCCGGTCCCCGCCACGGGAACGATGGCGTGGTAGGAGCCGTAGAGGGACGGACGGGCAAGGTCATTCATCGCGGCATCCGCGATGAAGAAGTGCTTCTTCCCCTTCCCCTTGGGGGAAGGGACGACTTTCGTGTACAGGAGGCGGGTGAGGAGGACCCCGGCGTTGCCCACAAGCACTCTCCCCGGCTCCAGCACGAGGGTGACGGAAAGCCCGGTGAAGGCGCGCACGATCGCTTCCGCATACTGCCTGGGGTGAGGAGGGATCTCCTCGTTATAAGTGATCCCCAGCCCGCCGCCGACGTCGATCAGGCGTATCGCCATCCCCTTCCGGATCAGCCGGTCTACCAGGACGCGGATCCTTCCCGCGGCGTCCACGAAGGGGGAGATCTCGGTCAACTGGGAGCCGATGTGGCAGTCGACCCCGACGACCTCGATGTGCCGGCGCCTCGCGGCCCACTCGTAATCCCTGATCGCCTGGTCGATGTGGATCCCGAACTTGTTCTTCTTGAGCCCGGTGGAAATGTAGGGGTGGGTCTTCGGATCGACGTCGGGGTTGACGCGCAGGGAGACCGGCGCCCTCTTCCGCATCCTTCCGGCCACCGCGTCGATCGTCTCCAGCTCTTCGCGGGACTCCACGTTGAACATGAGAATCCCCCGCCGCAGGGCGTCCTCGATCTCCCAGATCTTCTTCCCCACGCCGGAGTAAACGATCTTCGACGAAGGCGCCCCCGCGGCGAGCGCCCTCGCAAGCTCGCCGCCGGACACGATGTCCACTCCGCCGCCCAGGTTCGCGAACGTCCGGATCACCGACCCGTTGGAGTTGGCCTTCATCGAGTAGCAGATCACGTGGGGGATCCCGGCGAACGCGCCGTCGAACACTTTGTAATGGTGCGAAAGCGTGGCATGGCTGTAGACGTAAACGGGGGTCCCCACCGCCTCGGCGATCCGGCGCAACGGTACGCCCTCGCAGTGCAATTCGCCGCGCTTGACTTCGAAATGATGCATCGACTCACCTCGACCCGGTTGATATGAGAGAGGATTCCGCCGCGGTGCGCAGCGGTTCAGGCTTCGCCTTTCGCCCGCAGCCAAGGGCCGCACCCAGAGCCAGTATGAGAAAAGCGGCGAAAACGGTTTTAAAGGCGCGCCGGTTCATTTCTTCTTGAGCTCCTCGAGGCGGTTGCGGACCTTTTCCGGGCCGGTCCCCCCGCGCGTTTTGCGGAGGCGGACGGAATGGGAAAGGGAGATCGCATCCCGCACGTCCTCGCCGATCCTGGGGTGGAAGGAGCGCAGCTCCTTGAGGCTCAAGTCCTTGAGCCGCTTCCGGTTCTCCTCGCAGTAGCGGACGATCCGCCCCGTGATCTCGTGGGCCTTCCGGAACGGAACCCCTTTGCGCGCCAGGTAGTCGGCAAGGTCGGTCGCCGTCAGGAAGCCGTCGTCGCACGCCGTCCGCATCCGCTCCTCGTTCACGACCATCCCCTGGATGAGCAGGGCGGCCCCGATCAGCGATTCCTTGACCGTGCGTGCCGAATCGAACACAGGCTCCTTGTCCTCCTGCATGTCCCGGTTATAGGAAAGGGGCAGCCCTTTCATGATCGTCAGGAGGTTCAGGAGGTTGCCGTAGCACCGGCCCGTTTTCCCCCTGATCAGTTCCGGCACGTCGGGGTTCCTCTTCTGCGGCATGATGCTGCTCCCCGTGCAGAGAGAATCGGGCAGGGACAGGAATCCGAACTCCGCGGAGGACCAGTAGACCATCTCCTCGGAGAAACGCGACAGGTGCATCAGCGTCACCGCGCAGGCGTAAAGGAAGTCGGCGGCGAAATCGCGGTCCGAGACGGCGTCGATGCTGTTCTCGCACACTCCCTCCATCCCGAGCTCGCCGGCCACGAACTCCCGGTCGAGAGGAAACGTGGTGCCGGCGAGCGCCCCCGCCCCGAGGGGCGAGACGTTCGCCCGCCGGCGCGCATCCCGGAACCGGTCCTCGTCGCGGCCGAACATCTCGTGGTAGGCCAGCAGGTAGTGGGATAAGAGCACCGGCTGGGCCCGCTGCACGTGGGTGTAGCCGGGCATCACCACGCCGAACAGCTCCTCGGCGCGAAGGCGGACCCGCTCCTTGACCTTGGAGAACAGGATCAGGATCTCGTCGATCTCGTCCCGCAGGTAGAGCCGCAGGTCCAGCGCCACCTGATCGTTCCGGCTCCTTCCGGTGTGGAGCTTCCCGCCGATCTTGCCCACCTTCCGGATGAGCCGCCGCTCCACCGCCATGTGGATGTCTTCCTGCGACAGGTCGAAGGAGATCTTTCCCGACTCGATCTCCTCCCGGATCGCGGAGAGCGCGGAGGCGATCCGGTCCGCCTCCTTGCGGGGGATGATCTTCTGCTTGCCGAGCATGCGCGCGTGGGCGATGCTCCCGGCGATGTCCTGCCGGTAGAGGAGGATATCGAACGGGATCGAAGCGGTGAACTCCTCGACGAACCGGTCCGTCCGATCGCCGAAACGCCCGCCCCATGCCTTATTCTTCGCCATCTCCTCCCTAACCTTTCCCGTTCTTGAGCATCGAGCGGATCTTCAGGCGCAGCGCGTTGATCTTGATGAACCCGGTGGCGTCCGCCTGGTTGAACACGGTCTCCTTCTCGAAGGTGGCGAAATCGGTCCGGTAGAGGGAGACCGGGCTCTTCCGCCCGACGACCATGCAGTTCCCCTTGTACAGCTTGAGCCGCGCCGTGCCGGTCACGTTATCCTGCGTCTTCTCGACCGTCGTCTTGAGCAGTTCCATCTCCGGCGAATACCAGTAGCCGTAGTAGATAAGCTCCGCGAACTTCGGGATCAGCGAGTCCCGCAGGTGCATCACCTCCCGGTCCAGGGTGATCGACTCGACCGCCCGGTGCGCAACGTGGAGGATCGTCCCGCCCGGCGTCTCGTAAACCCCGTGCGACTTCATCCCCACGTAGCGGTTCTCCACCAGGTCCACCCGCCCGATCCCGTGGATCCCCCCGATCCGGTTCAGGTGGGCCAACAGCCTGGCGGGGCCCATCTTCTTCCCGTCGACTGCGGTCGGGATTCCGCGGACGAAGTCCACCTCCACGTAAACGGGCTTGCCGGGAGCTTTCTCCGGGGACCGCGTCAACACGAACATGTCCTCGGGCGGCTCCGCCCAGGGGTCCTCGAGGATCCCGCCCTCGAAGCTGATGTGCATCAGGTTCCGGTCGCTGGAGTACGGCTTCTTCGCGGTGACCGGCGTGGGAATGCCGTGCTTCCTGGCGTAGTTCACGAGGTCGGTACGGGAGGAGAACTCCCATTCCCGCCAGGGCACGATCACGCGGATCCCGGGCATGAGGGCGTAATAGGTGAGCTCGAACCGCACCTGGTCGTTCCCCTTGCCGGTGGCGCCGTGGGAAACGGCCTCGGCCTTCTCCTTCCGCACCACTTCGATCTGCTTCTTCGCGATGAGGGGGCGGGCGATGGAGGTACCCAGGAGGTAGGACCCTTCGTAGACCGCGTTGGCCATGAGGGACGGGAAGATGAAGTCGCGGACGAACTCGTCCTTGACGTCCTCCACGTACACCTTCGATGCGCCGGTCCTCTTCGCCTTCGCGCGGACGGCGCCTAGCTCCTCCCCCTGTCCCAAGTCGGCCACGAAGGCGATCACCTCGCAGCCGTACTTTTCGATCAGCCACCGCAGGATGACCGAGGTGTCGAGCCCTCCGGAATACGCGAGCACCACCTTCCTGACCTTTTCCAATGTGGATCCCTCCGTCGGTTAATGTGGGATGAGCTTCGAGAGAAGGGCCATCTGGACGTGCATCCTGTTTTCCGCCTCGTCGAACACGGCGGACCGCGGCCCCTCCATCACCTCATCCGTGATCTCCTCCCCGCGATGGGCGGGCAGGCAGTGCATGACGATCGCGCCTTTCGCGGCCGCCGAAAGAAGGGAGGCGTCGATGCGGTATCCGCGGAACGCCGCAAGGCGTCGCCGACGCTCCTTCTCCTGCCCCATGCTCGTCCAGACGTCCGTGTACAGGATGTGGGCGTCCCGCGCCGCCTCCGCCGGGTCGCGGACGATGCGCACGTCCCCCCTCCCCAGGCCTTCGGCCTCCCGCATTACCCCTGCGTCCGGCTCGAATCCTTTCGGGCATGCCAGGCGGAGGGAGAAGCCCAAGAGATTCGCCGCCTCGACCCAGGAATTGGCCACATTGTTGCCGTCCCCGATGAAAGCCACCTTCATCCGGCGGAGGTCGAACCCGCGCTCCTTCGCCGTCATCAGGTCGGCAAGGACCTGACACGGGTGGTGGCTGTCGGTCAGGCCGTTGATGACCGGGACGGCCGCGTGCGATGCCATCTCCTCCACCGTCTCCTGCTCGAAGGTCCGGATCATGATCCCGTCCACGTACCGGGAGAGGACCCGGGCGGTGTCGCGGACCGGCTCTCCGCGCCCGATCTGCGTATCCGCGGGGGAGAGAAAAAGGGCATGCCCGCCCAGGCGGGCCATCCCGACCTCGAAAGACACCCGGGTCCGCGTGGACGCTTTCTGGAAGATCATCGCCAACGTCTTCCCCAGGAGCGGTCGCGGCGCCCCGCGCCGCGCGCCCCGGCGCTTCCACGCCTGCCCGGCAGCCAGGAGGGAGAGGAGCTCCCTGTCGGACAGGTCCAGGATCCGGAGGAAGTCCTTCTTCACTTCCTCCCTCCCGCGGGGAGGGAGTCGCGCAGGATCGCCAGCCCGTGCCGGATCTCCCCCGCCGTGATCGTCAGGGGCGGAAGGAAACGGAGCACGTTCCCCGCCACGCTTCCCACGACAAGCCCGTTCTCCAGGCACCGGCCCGCGATCTCCTTCGTCTCCCCTTCCATCTCCATGGCGAGCATGAGGCCCAGCCCCCGGATCTTCCGCACGTCGGTCCGCCGGGACGCGATCTCGGAGAGCCCTTCCCTGAGGATGTCGCCCATCCGCAGGACCTCGTCGCAGAAACCCGGCGCGCCGATCGTCTCGAAGACCGCCTTCGCCGCGGCGCAGCAGACGGGGTTCCCGCCGAAGGTGCTCCCGTGGGAGCCGGGTCCGAATGCGGCGGCCACGTCCTCGCGCGCGACCACGGCCCCGAGGGGCAGGCCGTTCGCCAGCCCCTTCGCCAGGGTGACGACGTCGGGAGAGATGCCGAACCTGCTGCTCGCGAGCATCGCCCCGGTGCGGCCGAGCGCCGTCTGGATCTCGTCGACCATGAGGAGGGTCCCGGTCTGCCGGCACAGCCGCTCGGCCTCCTTTAGGTACCCCGGCGGGTGCATCCGCACCCCGCTTTCCCCCTGTATGGGCTCGATGAGAAGCGCGCAGGTGCTCTCCGTCAATGCGTCCTCGAGCGCCGCGACATCGCCGAACGGAACCGTGCGGAACCCGGGGAGCATCGGCTCGAACCCCACGTGGTACTTGGGCTGCGCCGTGGCGGAGAGCCCGCCGTACGTACGGCCGTGGAACGACCCTTCCGCCACCACGATCTCGTACGCCCCCCGCTTGCCCCCGTCCGCCGCCCATTTCCGGGCGAGCTTGATCGCCGCCTCGTTGGCCTCGGTCCCGCTGTTGCAGAAGAAGACCCGGCCCCCGATGGTGGACTCCGAGACGATCCTCCCCAGCTCCGACTGGACCGGCACGTGGAAGAGGTTGGAGACGTGAACCAGGTTCTTCACCTGGAGCGCGACGGCCCGGGAGACGGCGGGATGGGCGTGCCCGATGATCGCCACGGCGATGCCGCCGAGGAGGTCCAGGTACTCCCTCCCTTCCGCATCGAAAAGCCGCGCCCCCTCTCCGCGCACGAAGACGACGGGGAAGCGCGAGTAGTTCCGCATCTGGTATTTCGCAGTCAAGGCCACGATGTCGTTCGAGAGCATCCGCTCCTATCCTTCCGCCGACGTCCGGGTGATCTCCGTGCCGATCCCGGCGTCGGTGAATATTTCGAGAAGGACACTGTGGGGGACTCGCCCGTCCAGGATGTGGACCTTCCTCACGCCCTTCCGGAGAGCTGTCAGCCCGCATTCCACCTTGGGGATCATCCCCCCGGTGATCGCCCCCTCCCGCATCGCATCGGCCGCGGCGTCGATCGTCATGGTGGAAACCAGCTTTCCTTCCCCGTCCAGGACCCCCGCAACGTCCGTAAGGAGGATGAGCTTCTCCGCGGACAGGGCCGCCGCGACCTCGGCCGCTGCAGTGTCCCCGTTGATGTTGTACGCGTCTCCGTCGCTCCCCACACCGATCGGCGCGATGACCGGCACGAAGCCGTCGCGCTCCAGGGTCCGGAGCACGTCGGGGTTGACGCCCGTCACCTCCCCCACGAGCCCCAGGTCGAGCGGAGCCCCGCCGCGCCCGGGGGCGGAATACTTCCTCGCCTGGATCAGACCGCCGTCCTTCCCCGTGAGGCCGACCGCCTTCCCGCCGAACCGGTTGATGAGCGCCACGATCTTCTTGTTGACGGTCCCGCCCAGCACCATCTCCACCACTTCCATCGCGTCCGGAGAGGTGACCCGCAGCCCCTCCTTCCTCTCCGAGGGGATCGAGAGCTTCGCGAGCAGGCGGTCGATCTGCGGACCGCCCCCGTGCACGACGACCGGCCGCAGCCCCACGTACTGGAGGAGGACGACGTCCTCGGCGAACGAGGCCATCCGCTCCTCGCCCGCCATCGCCGCCCCGCCGTATTTGACGACCACCGTTTTCCCGTAGAACTCCCGGATGTACGGCAGCGCCTCGATGAGCGTCTCGGCCTTCTGGATGTATCCTTTCATCCCCCTCATCCCGCCCTGCGGCTTACAGGATGTACCGGCTCAAGTCCACGTCCCGCACGATGTCCGAAAGCTTCTCGTCCACGTAAGGCCTCCGGATCACGATCTCCTGGCCGCCGATTTCCGGAGCCGAGAACAGGAGGTCCTCCAGCAGCTTCTCCATGATCGTGTAGAGGCGCCTGGCGCCGATGTTCTCCGTCCGGTCGTTCACCTCGCAGGCCATCTCCGCGATCCGTTCCACAGCCTCCGGGGCGAACGTAAGCGTCACCCCTTCGGCCTTCAGCAGCTCCGCATATTGGCGGGTAAGCGCGCCGTGCGGCTCCGTCAGGATCCGCACGAAGTCCACCTTCGAGAGCGAATCCAGCTCCACCCGGATAGGGAACCTGCCCTGGAGCTCCGGGATGAGGTCGGAAGGCTTCGACATGTGGAACGCGCCCGCCGCGATGAAAAGGATGTGGTCGGTGCGGACCATCCCGTATTTCGTGTTCACGTTCGAGCCCTCCACGATCGGGAGCAGGTCGCGCTGCACTCCCTGGCGCGAAACATCCGGTCCCGCCGTCGATTCCCGCCCCGCGATCTTGTCGATCTCGTCGAGGAAGACGATCCCCGCCTGCTCCGTCCGCTCGATCGCCAGCTGCTTCACCCGGTCCATGTCGACCATCCGGGCGGCTTCCTCCTTCTCGAGGAAGGAGAGCGCCTCCGGGACGCGCATCCGCTTCCTTCGCACCTTCTTCGGGAAGAGGTTTCCGAGCATCTCCTGGAGGTTCCCCTCGAGCCCCTCCACCCCGCCGCCGCCCGAGATGCCGATCAGGTCGATGGCGGGGACGGCGCTCTCCCGGACCTCGATCTCGACCGTCCCGTCCGAGAGCTTTCCCTCCCTGAGCATCGCGCGCAGCCTTTCGCGCGACTCCGAAGCGGCGGAATCCGCCGCTGCCGGTTGAGCCTCCACATGACGCCCCGGCCTCGGGGGGAGCAGCAGGTCCAGGAGCCGCTCCTCCGCGCTCGCGCGGGCCTTCTCGGCCACCCGTTCCATCTCCTCCATCCGGACCATGTGCACCGCGATCTCGGCCAGGTCGCGGATGATCGACTCCACGTCGCGGCCCACGTACCCTACCTCGGTGAACTTGGACGCCTCGACCTTGATGAACGGCGCCTGGGCCAGCCGCGAGAGCCGCCGCGCGATCTCGGTCTTCCCCACGCCGGTGGGGCCCACCATGATGATGTTCTTCGGCGCGATCTCCTCCCGCAGCTCGTCCGGCACCTGCAGCCTGCGCCAGCGGTTCCGGAGCGCGATCGCCACGGCGCGCTTGGCCTTCTGCTGCCCGACGATGTGGCGGGAAAGCTCCGCCACGATCTCCCTGGGGATGAGCGTGCGGCCCCCCGGCGCTTCCTTCGGTCCCCGCCTCATGGCGCCGCGATCTCCTCGGCCGCCACGTTCGCGTTTGTGTAAATGCAGATCTCGGAGGCGATCCGAAGCGCCTCGCGGGCGATCTCCAAGGCCGGCCTGTCAGTGTGCAGCAGCATGGCGCGCGCCGCCGCAAGGGCGAAGGGGCCCCCGGAACCCACACCGATCACCCCGTCGTCGGGCTCCACGACGTCCCCGCTTCCGGAGAGGAGCATCAGGTCCCGTCCGTCCGTCACGACCATCACGGCGTCGAGCCGCCGCAGCACCCTGTCCGTCCTCCACTCCTTCGCAAGCTCGACCGCCGACCGCCGGAGATTGCCGCGGAATTCGGAGAGCTTCCCCTCGAACTTCTCGAAGAGCGTCATGGCGTCCGCGGTGGCGCCCGCGAATCCCGCCAGGACCCGGTCCTCGTGCAGGCGGCGGATCTTGCGCGCCGTGTGCTTGAGGATCGTGCTCCCCATAGTCACCTGCCCGTCCCCGGCCATCGCGACGCGCCCGCCGCGGGACACAGCCACGATCGTCGTTCCCCGCGTCCCGGTCATGACCGCCTCCCTCCCCGCGCCAGCGGGTGCGCCGCTTCGTAGGCACGCACGAGGTGGCTCACGTTGACCCTCGCGTACCGCTGGGTCGTAGACAGCGACGCGTGCCCCAGCATCTCCTGGATGGCCCGCAGATCGGCGCCCGACTCCAGGAGGTGGGTGGCGAAGGTATGGCGCAGCCCGTGCGGGGAGAGGCGCCTGCCGATCTTCGCGTGCCTGAGCGCCTCGTCGAGAATCCGCCTTACGCTGCGCGCCGTCAAGACTCCTCCCCGGAGATTGCGGAAGAGCCCATCCCGTGCGGAAGACCCCGGAAAATTCCCGTGCGATTCGCGGGACGCCAGATATTCCCCGATCGCCTGCAGGGCCTTCTCGCCGACCGGAACGATCCGGACCTTGCGCCCCTTCCCGGACACCCGCACGGTCCCCTCCTCGAGGGAGACGTCCTCCCGGCGGAGGGAGACCAGCTCCCCGACCCGCAGGCCGGAGGAGTAGAGCAGCTCCAGGATCGCGGCGTCGCGCAACTGACGCTCCCCTTCCCGTGGCAGCGCGCGCAGGAGGTCCATCACCTCGTCCACGGGGAGGAACCCGGGAAGCCGCGCCTGCCTGCGCGGGGCGCCGATCCCCGCGGCGGGGTTGCCCGGGATCAGCCCCTGGCCGACGAGAAAGGAGAAGAACGACCGGATGGAGGAGATCTTCCTCGCCATCGCTGAAGCCGACAAGCCGGGGCACTTCGCGGAGAAGAACCGGCGCAGGTCCGCCACGGTCACGCTTTTCCAGCCGCCGCCCCCCCCCGCCTCGGGATCCCTCCCATCCGTCTCCGCGAGAAAGGCGCGCAGGTCGGAAACCTCGCGCAGGTAGGCCCTTACCGTCTCCGGGGAGGCGTTCCGCTCCGAGAGGAGGAACTGCGAGAATTGGCCGATAGCAGTACCCAATTCCTTGACCCGCCCTTCCTTATGAAAGGAAAAGATTTATGTAACACACAAGGGATTAAATTTGAAGAAGCTTCTGCGGAATTCCTCGATTGCGGAGAGGGCCGCAGCCGCCTGCCTCGCCTTCCGCTCCCGCTTCCTGCCGGGGGCAGACGTGGGGAGGAGGCCGAAGTTGGCGTTCATCGGCTGGAAGTCTCCCGGCCGGGGCGAGGTGATGTGGCGAACGAGCGAGCCGGTCATCGAGGCCTCGGGGAACCGCGGCGGCTCGCCGCCCGCGGCGATCGCCGCCGCCGATACGGCTGCGACGAACCCCGCGGCGATCGATTCGACGTACCCTTCCACCCCGGTGATCTGCCCCGCGAAGAAAAGCCCCGGCCGCCGGCGGCACTCGAGCCACGGATGGAGGTGGCGCCGCGCGTCGAGGAAGCTGTTCCGGTGGACGGATCCGTAGCGCAGGAACTTCGCCCCGGAGAGCCCGGGGATCAGGGAGAAGACGCGCTCCTGCTCCGGATAGGCGAGCTTAGTCTGGAAGCCGACGAGGTTCAGCATCGTCCCCGCCGCGTTTTCCTTTCGGAGCTGGACGACCGCATGAGGGATCTTCCCCGTGCGCGGGTCCCGAAGGCCCACCGGGCGCATCGGGCCGAAAAGAAGCGTCTCGGGCCCCCGGCGGGCGATCGTCTCGATCGGCATGCAGGATTCGAAGTACCGCTCCTCCTCGAACTCCCTCGGGGGAACCACGCGGGCCGAAAGGAGCGCCGAGAGGAAAACCTCATACTGTTCCCGCGTCATCGGAAGGTTCAGGTAATCCCTCGCGCCCGCCCCGTAACGATCGGCGAAGAACCCACTGTCCATGTCGATCGTGGAGGCGTCTACGATCGGGGAGATGGCGTCATAAAAATAGTAGCCTCCGTCTCCCAACAGGGAACGGATCGACGAAGAGAGCGCCTCGGAGGGGAGGGGGCCGCACGCCAATATGACCAGCGGCGCGTCGGGGATCGACGTCTCTTCGCGCTCGATCACCCGGACGGTGGGGCGGGAGAGGACCGCCGCGGTCACCGCCCTGCCGAAGGCGTCCCGGTCCACCGCCAGGGCTTTGCCGGCGGGGACCCGGGCGGGCTCCGCCAAGCGCAGGAGGTTCGATCCGAGCAGGCGCAGCTCCTCCTTCAGGAGCCCCTTCCCGGACTCGAGCTCCTCCGACCCGAGGGAGTTGCTGCACACCAGCTCCGCGAACCAGCCCGTCCGGTGTGCCGGGGTGGAGGCGCCGGGGCGCATCTCCACGAGGTCGACCCGGATCCCCGCGGCGGAGAGGACCAGGGCGGCCTCGGAGCCCGCAAGGCCCGCCCCGACGACGGTGACGCCCGTCTCAGGAAGCGGCGCCGCCTGCATGGGCGATGCCTCCCCTCTCGGGAAGGAAGACCGAGAAGATGGTCCCGTGCCCGGGCATGGAACGCACCTCGATGAACCCCCGATGCATCTGGATGATCCTCTGGGAGATGGCCAACCCCAGCCCCGTTCCTCCCTCCTTCGTGGTGAAGAACGGGTTGAAGATCTTCCCTGTGACCTTGGGGTCGATCCCGATCCCGGTATCGCTCACCGTGGTCACCGCATACCGCTCGCCGTGCCGGACCTGGGGGAACAGGTCCAGCCGGACGTGCCCTCCGGCGGGCGTCGCCTGGACGGCGTTCCGCACCAGGTTCCACAGGACCTGCTTCAGCTGCTCGGGATCCCCCTCGACGAGCAAGGTCCCCAGGGGCGGCATCGAAACCTCCACCCCCTTCTCCCTCGCCTCTCCCGCGCGGACCGCCTCGGCGACCTCCCCGATCAGGTTCGCCATGTCCACGGGGCCCACGTTGCGCAACGACGGGCCCGTGTAGGCGAGGAAGTCCGTTATGAGCACGTTCAGCCGCGTACTCTCCCGCTCGATGATGTCCAGGAGCGTCCGGGCGTCTTCCGGAAGGTCGGGCGACTCCCTGAGCATCTGCGAGGAGCCGGCTATGGACGTCAGGGGGTTCCGTATCTCGTGGGCAAGCCCCGCCGCGAGCTCGCCCACGCCGGCGAGACGGTCTGCGATCCGGACCCGCTCCTCCATCTGCTTCACCGGTGTGAGGTCCTGGAAGATCACGACCCTTCCGATCACGCGCCCACGCGCATCCTTCAGGGGAGATGCGGAAAAGCCGAGGAAGATTTCCGCTCCGTCCGCACGGCGGAAGACGATCTCCGGCCGGGGCATCCGCGACTCGCCCCGTGGGTCCATGAGCTCCAGCCCGGCGAGGACCTCCTCGACCGGCTTTCCGGTCACCTGTTCCATCCCGACCCCCAGGATGCCGCAAGCCGTATTGTTGATGAGGTTGACCCGGCCCTGCGTGTCGGCGGTCAGGATCCCGGAAGGGATGTTGTCGACCACGTGCTTGTGGAACGACTCCAGCTTCCGCAGGTCGTGTTCCTGGGCCTCCACGCGCTGGCGGGTCTTCCGGATGTCTTCCCCGAGAAGGCCCGACAGCACCCCGGTCAGAAGGAACCCGATGGAGTTGGTCAGGGTGGGACGGAGGAACTGTGCCCACCCCAGGTGCACGTCCTCGGCCCCGGGCGGGACGATTGCCCCTTTCATCTGGAGGTACAGCAGCGACACGTAGGAGGTCGCGGAGAAGACCGCCCAGATCATCGCCCCCTTAAGGAACAGCTCCAGGCTCCCCAGCAGGATGATGACGACGTACATGAAGGCGAAGACGCTGTCGTAGAGGCCCGTGGCGAAGACGATGATCGAGACGAACGCCACGTCCACCAGCGCCTGGACGAACGGGAGCGGACCGGGGAGCTCCATGCTCCCCCACAGGGCGAACCGGAGCAGCAGCCAGCCGTAAGAGAGCACGACCGCGGCGTAGAGGTACTTGAACCCCCCGGCCAGGAAGAGCTCGGGCTCCTGGAAGTGGACCGAAACCACCGAGGCCAGAAGCGCAAAGGTGATCCCGGTTCGCACCAGCAGGAGGTTGCGCCCGCCGGGCGCCTCCTCCCCCCGCCCTCCGACGGGGAGCGAGGACAACTCTTACCCCCCCACGACGCCGGCCAGCTTGAAGATCGGCAGGTACATCGCGATGACCAGGCCGCCGATGACGACGCCCAGGAAGATCATGAGCATCGGCTCGAGCAGGGCGGTCAGGGCCTCAACGGCCGCGTCGACCTCGTCATCGTAGAAATCGGCGATCTTGTTGAGCATCGTGTCGAGGGCGCCCGTGGCCTCCCCGACCGCCACCATCTGGGTGACCATCACCGGGAACACCTTGCTCTCGGCCAGCGGATCGGCGATCGTCTTCCCCTCGCTGATGCTCATCCGGGCCCGCACGATGGCCTCCTCGATGACCTTGTTCCCGGCGGACTTCGCGACGATGTCCATGCCCTCCAGGATCGGGACGCCGCTGCTCACCATCGTGCCCAGAGTGCGCGAGAACCGGGCCACCGCGATCCTCTGGAGGAGGCTCCCCACGACGGGCAGCCTGAGAAGGAGGCGGTCGATGTTCCGGCGGCCGCCCTCCCTGGCGTAGTACCACCGGACGGCGACGACGATCAGGGCGAGGGCGACCAGCATCAACAGGAAATACTTCCGAGTGAAGGCAGAGAGCCCGAGGACGAACTGGGTGGGTGCCGGAAGGGCCTGGCCGAAGTCCGCGAACATCTTCCCGAAGATCGGGATGACGTAGACCAGCAGGACCACGGTGACGATGACCGCCACCGCGACGATGGTGGAGGGGTACACCATCGCCCCCTTGATCTTCTTGGCGAGCTTCATCGCCTTCTCGATGTAGGCGGCGAGGCGCGAAAGGATCGTGTCGAGGATCCCGCCGACCTCCCCCGCGGCCACCAGGTTTACGAAGAGCTCGTCGAAGACCTTCGGGTGCTTCCCCAGCGCGTCGGCGAAGGTCGAGCCGCTCTCGACGTCCTCCTTCACCTTGAGGATGGTCTTCTTGAACGCCTGGTTCTCCTGCTGCATCCCGAGGATGTCCAGGCACTGGACGAGCGGCAGCCCCGCGTCGATCATCGTGGCGAACTGGCGGGTGAAGATCGCCAGCTCCTTCTGGCCGACCGTGGCCCGGAACGAGGGGAGCTTGAAACCCAGGTCCTTGGCCTTGGGCTTGACCTTCACGGGGACGATCTGCTGCCTGCGCAACTGCGCCAGGACGAACGCCTCGTTGGGCGCCTCGAGCTCCCCGGTCGTCGTCCCCCCCGCCCTCGTCTTGCCTTCCCAAACGAATTTCGGCATCGTATCCTCCGCGTCTGCCCTCTACATCTTTCTCCCGGCGCCGTGCGGCGAGCTCTGGGCCGCCGAGAGCAGGTTCCGGAATTCCTCGGGGTCGGTGCTTCTCCCCACTGCATCGTCGAGCGTTATCTCCCGCCGCAGGTACGCGGCGATCAGCGACTGGTTCATGGTCTGCATCCCGAACTTGGCCTGCCCCACCTGCATCTGCGAGTAGATCTGGTGGACCTTCTCCTCGCGGATCAGGTTCCGTATCGCGGGATTGGGGATCATGACTTCCAGGCAGAGCACCCGCCCGGTACCCGAAGCCTTGGGCAGGAGGATCTGGGAGACGACCCCCTCCAGGACGAACGAGAGCTGCGCCCGGACCTGGGGCTGCTGGTAGGGGGGAAAGACGTCCAGGATGCGGTTGATTGTCTGAACGCACGAGTTGGTGTGCAGGGTGGCGAAGACCAGGTGTCCGGTCTCCGCCACGGTCAGCGCCGCCTCGATCGTCTCCAGGTCCCGCATCTCCCCGATGAGCACGACGTCCGGGTCCTGCCGCAGGATGTGCTTCAAGGCCTTCTTGAAGCTCATCGTGTCCGCGTTCACCTCGCGCTGGTTGATCACGCACTTCTTGTGGGGGTGCAGGTACTCGATCGGGTCCTCGATCGTCACGATGTGCTCCTGCCGCTCCGTGTTGATCTTGTCGATCATCGCGGCCAGGGTGGTCGATTTCCCCGAGCCGGTCGGGCCCGTCACCAGCACGAGCCCCCTGGGCTTCTTGCACAGGTCCTTCAGGATCGCCGGCAGCCCCAGCTCCTCGAAGGTCCGCACGCGGAACGGGATCGTCCGGAACGCCCCCGCCACGGCCCCCCGCTGCAAGTAGACGTTGGCGCGGAAACGGCTCAACCCCTTCACGCCGAAGGAGAGGTCGAGCTCCCACTCCTCCTCGAAACGCTGCTTCTGCGCCTCGGTCAGGATGCTGTAGCAGAGCCGCTTGGTGTCCGTCGGGGTGAGCGGCTCGGAGGGAAGAGGGATCAGGCGGCCGTCCACGCGGATGGTCGGGGCGATCCCGGTCGTGACGTGCAGGTCGGAGGCGCCTTTTTCGTACATCATGCTGAGCATCTCGTGCATGGATACCATAGGTGTCGTCTCCCCGTTCTCCCCCGCTTAATCGGGGGCGGTCACGCGCAGCACTTCCTCGAGCGTGGTGACCCCTTCCTCCACCTTCGACAGGCCCGCCTGGCGGAGGCTCTTCATCCCGAGCCGTACCGCCTCCCGCTTGACCTCGATCGCCCCCCCTCCGCGCAGGATGAGATCCTTGAGGTCCTCCTTGACCGGCATCACTTCATAGAGGGCGACGCGCCCGCGGAACCCGGTGCCGTTGCACTCGTCGCACCCCTTGCCGCGACAGGTGCGGGCGTGCTTCAGCCTTTCGGGCTTCGTCCCGGCGTCCAGGAGCGCCTTCGGGGGGATCTTCGTCTCCTCCTTGCAGTGCCCGCAGATCCGGCGCGCCAGGCGCTGTGCGACGATGAGGTTGAGGGAGGAGGAGACGAGGAACGGCTCGATCCCCATGTTCAGCAGACGGGTGATGGTGCTCGGCGCGTCGTTCGTGTGGAGCGTCGAGAGGACCAGGTGCCCCGTGAGTGCCGCCTTCACGGCGATCTCGGCGGTCTCGTAGTCCCGGATCTCCCCCACCATGATGATGTCCGGGTCCTGCCGCAGGAAGGAGCGCAGCGCCCCCGCGAAGGTCAGCCCGATCTCCTCCTTGATCTGCACCTGGTTGATCCCCGCGAAGTTGTACTCCACGGGGTCCTCGGCGGTGGAGATGTTGTCGGTGGTCTTGTTCAGGTCCGAGAGCGCCGAATAGAGAGTGGTCGTCTTTCCCGAGCCGGTGGGGCCGGTGACCAGGATCATCCCGTA
Organism: Deltaproteobacteria bacterium; assembly: GCA_016220005.1. Lineage (GTDB taxonomy): Bacteria > Desulfobacterota > Deferrimicrobia > Deferrimicrobiales > Deferrimicrobiaceae > JACRIV01. The sequence goes on along the minus strand of JACRIV010000022.1, from coordinate 29,645 downwards.
CGGACGGTGGATCGCCTCCTGGAAGTCCTTCAGCGCCTCCGCCTCGAAGCCGAGCTTGGTCATGTCGAGCTGGAGGCTGGCCTTGTCCAGGAGCCGGAGGACGATCTTCTCCCCGTAGATGGTCGGCAGGGTGCTGACGCGGAAGTCCATCTCCCTCCCCTTCCCGACCTTGAGCTTGATCCTGCCGTCCTGGGGCAGCCGCCGCTCGGCGATGTCCAAGCTGGACATGATCTTGAGGCGGGACGAGAGGGCGTTGCGCAGCTTGAGAGGGGGGCGCATCACCTCGTAGAGCACCCCGTCCACGCGGTACCGGACGCGGAACTCCTTCTCGTACGGCTCGATGTGGATGTCCGACGCGCGTCGCTTGATGGCGTCGGTGAGGATGAAGTTGGCGAGCTTGACGACCGGGGCGTCGTCGATCCCGCGCTCCATCTCGAGGGAATCGACTTCCTCCTCGCGCACGACCTCGAGGTCCTCGTCCAGCTCCGAGATGATGTCCTTGAACTCGAGCGACTGGTCGAAGAACTTGTTGATCGCCGTGGTGATGTCCCGCTCGGAGGCCAGCACCAGCTCCACCGCGTACCCGGTCTTGAAGCCGATGGCGTCGATGATCGCCATGTTCGAGGGGTCGGCCACCGCCACGATCAGCTTCGCCCCGACGCGGTTGATCGGGAGCGCCAGATGCTTCTGGACCATCTCCTCGGGGAGCAGGCGGACGATCTCGGCGTTGATCTCGTACTTCCCGAGGTCGACGACGGGGACGTTGAACTGGCGACCGAGGAAGGAGAGGAGCTCCTGCTCCTTGATGAAGCCGGTCTTGACGAGGACCGAGCCGATCCGCTCCTTGGTCTTCTTCTGCGTCTCGAGGGCGCTCCGCAACTGGTCGGGGGTGATCAGGTTCCCCTTGAGGAGCATCTCCCCGATCTTGGTAGCCATCACGGACATGGAAAAGTCACCAAATAGGAACTAAATTAAACTAAATTTAGCATAATTTAATCATCTGCCCGCAATAGTTTTTTGCGCTATCGAGAGAAATTCCTCGGCCGGGGCCCGGACCCCCGTCCAGAGAAAGAAGCTCCTTGCCGCCTGGTGGGCCAGCATCGCCAGGCCGTCGATCGCGGGGATCCCCCTCCTTCTCATCCGGCGCACGAGGAGGGTACCTCCCTTCCGATACACTATATCGGCAAGGCGGCACGTCTTCTCTACCCCCCCCACCGGAAAATTTTCCCACTCCCCGGAAAGGCCCAGGGAAGTGCATTGGACGATCAGGTCGGCCCCCTGGAATTCTCTTATCATTACGGTACGTTGCAGCTCCCCGACGGTAATCGACGCCCCATGGAACCGGGGACGGAGGAGACCGGCGATCTCCTCGGCCCGCGCCGGGTTGCGGTTGAGGATCGCCATTTCCCCAGCGCCGCTGCGGCAAAGCTCGTAGGCGATCCCCCGGGCCGACCCGCCCGCCCCGAGGATCACGACCCGCCGGAAGCGCCTCCCCCAGCCCGCCCCCTGCACGGCGTCGAGGAAACCCCGCCCGTCGGTGTTCCCGGCGAGGAGACGCCCCCCCTTTGCCCGGATCACGTTGGCGGCCCCGCACACCTCGACCGCCTCCGACCGGTCGTCGGCAAGGGCGGCGGCTTCCTCCTTGTGCGGGATGGTCACGTTTCCGCCGAGGAAGTTCCCCGCCCTGACGACGCGGAAGAAGTCGGGCAGGACCCCCTTCGGGAGGTCCACCGCGACATACCGAAGGGGAAGGCCCCGGCGCGCGATCACGCCGTTGTGCATCGCGGGGCTCAGCGAGTGCGAAAGGGGGTGGCCTACGATGAACAGAAGGGATTCCAGGAAACCGCGCCCTGACCTTTTTTCCGAATACCTCAACTTTCGAGTTCGAGGTTCCAGTAGGTGAAGTCGACCAGGTTCAGGAACGGCACCCATTCCCGGTGGATCGGGGTTCGGAGGGAGAAAGCGTATGCGGGGGTCCAGCGGGGCCGCGCGGGGCGCGCGATCGTCCTCATGCCCGTCTCGTCCGGCAGCATCCCCCCTTTCCGCTTGTTGCACGGGACGCAGCTGCAGACGATGTTCTCCCACGTGGTCTTCCCCCCCCGCGACCGGGGGACGACGTGGTCCAGGTTCAGCTCGTTCCGGGGATGGGTCTTTCCGCAGTATTGGCAGGTGTTCCTGTCCCGCACGAAAATGTTGTGGCGGCTGAACCGGACGGTGCGCCGGGGGACCCGGTCGTAGGCAACCAGCACGACAACCCGGGGAACCCGGATCATCCTCCCCACCAGGCCGACCGCCTCGTCGTTCGTATGGATGGAAAGCTCGCTCCAGGACTTGAAATCGTACATTTCGTACCGGGAGTTGATGGCCTTCGCAAGGCCGGAATAGAGGAGGCAGAACGCCCGGCGGACATTCGTGACGTGGACGGGAAAGAAAGCCCGGTTAAGGACGAGGACGCCGGAATTCAACATGCTAATTTATACATCGCTGAGGGTCTCTCGTTCAACAGAGAACTTGAGCCGGTGCGGGGGGACACTCCTGGCGGGGGACACTCATTCAACGCTGGCGGCCGAGAGCAATGCCGCGGCGAGCTCGGGGATCTCGCCGCCGCGGACCGTCCGCATGTCGAGGAGCAGCTTCCCCTTCTCGATCCGACCGACGACGGAAGGGCTTCCCAGCCGGAGCCTCGCCTCCAGTTCCTCGACGCGCATGGTCTCGTGGGAGACGGCGACGCAGGCGGTGGGGATCTCCACGTCGGGCATCGCCCCGCCGCCTGGAGAAGAGAACGCCCGCTCCACGGAGAGCGACAGCCCCGCGCCGCTTTCCCGCTTCAGGCGCCGGATGAGCTTCCGCGCCCGGGCGCGCACGGCGGGTTCACCCGCAAGCATCATCGAAAGGACCGGGACGCGGGCGACCGCCCTGCGGTCGTCCGCGTAAAGGCGCAGCGTGGCGGCGAGGGCTGCCAGGCACAGCTTGTCGATCCGGAGCGCCCGGGAGAGGGGGTGCTTCTTGAGAGGATCCACCAGGGCCTTGCGCCCGACGATGATCCCGGCCTGCGGGCCGCCCAGGAGCTTGTCCCCGCTGACGGTCACGATCCCCGGTCCGAGCGCAAGGGCCTGGCGCACGGTCGGCGTCCCAGGTATCCCCGCGGAGGAAAAATCGAAGATCGCCCCCGACCCCAGGTCCTCCATCACCGGAATCCCCAGACGGTCGCCCAGGGAGGCCAGCTCGCGGGCGGCGACCTCCTCGGTGAAGCCGGTCATGCTGAAGTTGGAGCGGTGGACCTTCAATAAAAGGGCCGTGCGGGCGGTCGCCGCTCGCTCGTAGTCCTCGATGCGCGTCCGGTTGGTCGTGCCCACCTCGACGAGGTTGGCGCCGCTCTCGGCCATGATGTCGGGGATTCGGAACGACCCGCCGATCTCCACCAGCTCCCCCCGGCTCACGAGGACGTCCCTCCCGCGGGCCAGCCCCGCAAGACAGAGGAGCACCGCCGCGGCGTTGTTGTTCACGACATGCGCCGACTCGGCCCCCGTGAGCGTAAGGATCAGCTCCTCGACGTGGACCAGCCGGGAGAAGCGGCTTCCGGAGGCAAGGTCGAACTCCAGGTTGGAGTACCCGCCGGCGGTCTCGGAAACGGCGCGGATCCCTTCCTCGGGCAGCGGAGCCCGGCCCAGATTGGTGTGGATGACGACCCCGGTCGCGTTGATGACCCGCCGCAGCGAAGGCTCCTCCGCGACGGCGATCTCGGCGGGGATACGGGAGAGGAGGAGCTCCGTCCATTCCTCCCGGCTGCGGGGAGGGGTTCCGCCCGGGGCGACCTCGGCCCGGAGGGCGGACAGGGCCCTGCGGATCGCCCCCACGACGACGGGGCGCGGGTGGCGCAGGAGGGCCTGCCGGATTTCCCGGGTTTCGAGCAGAGAGGCGACGGAAGGGATGTTTCGCAGTCGTTCCGGATCGGGCATGGGCAACGCGCCCCGGCTCATCCTTTCGCCAGTTCCCTGAGAAGGATCTTCTTCCCGTATTGGGCGTTCTTCATGACGAGGGACTCGGCCAGGGCGGCATCCCGCTTCCGGAACGCCTCGATGATCTCCCGGTGCTGCCTTATCGAACCCTCGATCCGGCCGCGCATGGAGAGGATCAGCCGGAACCGCTGGAACTGCATCACCATGTTCTGGACAAGGGTGTGGAGCTTCTCGTTGCCGCACGCCTTGAGGAAGATGTCGTGGAATTCATTGTGAAGGGCCAGCACCCTGCGAACGTCCTTCTTGGCCGACGCCGCCTCCATCTGGCGGTTCACCGTCTCCATCTTCAACAGTTCCTTCTCCGTGAGCGTCCTGGCCGCGCAGCGGGCCGCGTAGCCCTCGAGCACCATCTTCAGGTCGTAGAAGTCGGAGATGTCCTTGGCCGACAGGGAGGCGACGATGGCGCCCTTGCGGGGGATGACCGTGATGAATCCCTCGGATTCCAGTTGGCGGAACGCCTCCCGGATCGGCGTCCTGCTGATGCCGAAGCGGTCCGCAAGATCGGGCTCCGCCACGCGGGTGCCGGCCGGGATCTGCCCGTTGACGATTGCGCTGCGGACGGTCTCGACGATCTTCTCCCGCAGCGTCATGTGGTTGTCGATCTGGATCTTCAGCTTCTGCAGCACGGTATTCCCCCTTATCCTACATCACGGGTTGCCGGTTAATGTATGCAGTATACATTTATTCAGTAGATATTGATGTGTCAAGGGTTTTCCATGAGGTTGCCCGGGCGCGCGGGATGAGGTATCTTCTCACGAGGCCATGGACTGGACCATCCACGCAACCGTTCCCTTCCCGATGCTGGAGGCGGCCGATACGGCGCGCTTCATCGCCGAGCTCGGCGTCGGTCCCGAAATCTACTTTTCGGGCAACGTGCTCGATTCCCTTGCGCCGCGCCGCGCGGAAACCGCCGGGGAGGCCCTCGTAAGGGCGGGTGTCCGAAGCGTTACGTTCCATGCGCCTTTCGAGGACATCTGGCCGGGCGCCCGCGACGAGGAGGCCCGCCGTCTGGCGGTCCGCCGGCTGCGGCAGGCGGTGGCGCTCGCACCGGCCTTCCGTCCCCGCGGGATCGTGATCCACGGCGGTTACTCCGGCTGGATCTTCGACCACGACCCGGACAAGTGGTTCGAGCCCGCAAGGAGGACCTTCGAGGAGGTCCTCGAGACGGCGGAGGCGCACGGAGTCGATCTTTTCGTGGAGAACGTGTTCGACGAGGTTCCCGACCATCTGCTCCGCTTGAGCGAGGCGATCGGGTCGAAGCGCCTGGGGTTCTGCCTCGACGCGGGACACGCAACCCTGTTCTCCCGCGTCCCTGTCCACAAGTGGGTGGAGGCGTTCGGCCCCGGGATCAGGGAGATGCACATCCACGACAACCGGGGCCTGAGGGACGATCACCTCCCGGTGGGCGAGGGATCGATCAACTTCCGCGGCGTCCTCCTTGCCGCCCTGGACGCCGGGGCGTCCCCCATCCTGACCCTGGAGCCCCACCGAATAGAGCACTTCCACCGGGGACTTTCGGCCCTCCGGTCCCTTCTGGCGGATCTTGGGGGCTGCTAGCCCGCTCGCGCTCCGGCTTCCTCCGTCAATCTACCCTAATCAGTTGGGTCCGGCGGCTCGCGCTCACCCATCCGTGGGTTCGCTGCGCCGCCCGCCTCGGGGCCTGCCGCCGGCATCCATGCCGGCTGTTCCTCCCTGATCGGTCGGCGGCCCCTCGGAGCTCGGACCCTCCGCCAATCTACCCTAATCAGTTGGGTCCGAGCTCCCGGAGCGCCCGGTCGATGAACTCGACGGCGTCCGTGCGCGAATAGCCCTTCACCAGCCCCGTGAGCACGGGGCCGTCGGGCAGTTCGCCCGTTACCTCCCTCCGCACGTGCCGGAAGAACATCCGGGCGACGCCGGCGTCGTAGTGGCTGTGCAGGCAGGCACGGATCTCCCCCAGGGCATGCAGCAGCGTCAGGCTGGAGCGGTAGGGACGGTCGGAGACCATGGCGTCGAAGGCGTCCGCCAGGGCGATGATGCGCGCCCCCACGGGGATCTGGGGCTCCCGCTTACCGTCCGGGTAGCCCGAGCCGTCCAGCCATTCGTGGTGGCCCCTCGCCAGGAGCGCGACGTTCGGATAGGGGAACCGGATCTCCGAGAGGATGTCGAAGCTCACCCGTGGGTGCTTCCGGATCTCCTCCCGCTCCTCCGCGGTCAGGGAGGAGGGCTTGGTCAGGATGGACCGGGAGGTCCCGATCTTGCCGACGTCGTGGAGGATGGAGGCGATGCGGACCGCCTGGATGTCCTTTTCGGGGAGCATAAGCCCCTTGGCGATGGACACCGAGATCTTCGCGACGCGCTCGGAATGCCCCCGGGTGTACGGGTCCTTGGCCTCGACGGCGGTCGCCAGCGCGCGGATGGTGTCGAGATAGATCTCCTGCATCCCCTCGAGCAGGCGCTCGTTCTCCTGCACCTGGAACCGGAGGACGTCGTTCAGGCGGGACATATCCCGCACCACGCGCTGGTTGGTGATATAGGAGGACAGGATGGACGCCATCACGCTTAAGGTTTCCCGCTGCCGCACGGTGAGACCTTCCCCGGTGATCGGGCAACCGAGAAGGAGGAACCCCAGGGGGCCGTTCTTCGTGCCGAGGGGGCACAGGTATTCCACCGGAAACGCGGGCACGGCCCGCTCGACTTCGGCGACCGCCTTCCTGATCGCGGCGGCCGTCGCGCGGCGATTCACGCAGACGGGCCGGACCGCGCGCCGCAGCGACATGAGCAGGTTCCGCGATTCCTCGAGCGGGGGGATCCCCGGCGGAAGCCCCCGGGAGACCTGTACCCGGAACTCGCCGTCCTCCTCCAGGAACAGGGCTCCCTTCGCGATGGAACAGGTCCCCAGGACGACCATGAGGGCGAGCCGGAGGGATTCGTCGAAGTCGCGGCCCCGCGCGAAGCACAGGGTGAAGTCCCGCAGCGCCCTGAGCTTGAAGATCTCCCGCCCGCCCGCAGGAGGCGGGGGCTTCGCCTCGAAAAGGCCGATCTCAGGCGGAATGACCGAAATATCCAAGAGCCTCCTCCTCCATGTCGTAGGCGTGGACGTACCGGGCGACCCCGGTCATCTGGAACAGCTCCCTGTTGATGCGGGAAAGGGAGCAGAAGGCGAGCACCCCGTTGCGCTCCATGATCTTCTCCACGATTCCGATGATGATCGAGATCCCGATGCTGTTGATCAGCTTCGTCCCCTCGAAGTTCAGGAGGACCTTCCTGCCGCCGGCGTCGAGAGTGTCCTGGACGACCCGCTCCACTTCCTCGCCCATGAGGCTGTTCAGGTACCCGTCGATGTACACGACGAGCGCATCGCCCGCCGTGCGCGTCCTGATCGTCAAGTAGCTCACTGGCTCTCACTCGGGACCCGGAGGCCCCGCTCCCTCCTTGTCGGATTCGGGACCGAGGAACTTCACCATCCTGACGATGGTTCCCCTTTCGCCCGTCATGATCTCCACGTCGTCCACGAGCTCCCGGATGAGCTTCAGGCCCCACCCCCTGTTGCGCTTAGGCTCCTCCGCCGGCCCCCCGCCGCGGAAGCCCTTCCCTTCGTCCTGGACGTAGAGCTCGATCTTCTCGGGGGAGAGGATATACCGCAGCCGAACCTTCCCCGACTCGGCCCCGCTGTGCTCGAACGCGTTGATGCACGCCTCGATGAGCGCCATCTTGATCCGGTCGACCGTGTCCTTGTCGAGGGATGCGTAAGCCGCAATCTCCTCCGCCACGCGGGCCGCGACGACCTCCGTGTCCGCCTTCATCGGCAGCACCAGCTCGAATTCCAGCGGCTCCGATCCCTGCGGAACCTCGACCGTCTTCTGCGCCTCGGGGCCGAAGGCGATCTCCTCCATGTCGAAAAGGTTCAGGAAGAGACGCATCTGGGAGCGGTGCGTAAGGTAGATGTCGTGCTGCGCAACCCGGTCGACCGCCGCGGGATCGACCGATCCCTCGAACAGGATCCACTTCCGGAGCTGCTCCGGGCGCAGTCCTTTCTCCAGGCCCAGCAGCCGGCAGCGATTCTCGAAGTGCTCCACCGCCGTGACGCCGAGCGTCTTCTCCGTCGTCACGTCCACCGCCCAGATCACCAGGTTCTCCTCGGAGAAGTCCGCGTCGAGGAACCCGTAGGCCACGAGGTCGAAATCGAAGCGGGGCCCGCCGCGGCGGGTCCTGTAGCCCGTCGAGACGGAGCTGATCTTGGGGAGCCGAAGCTTCTGCTGCTCCTTCTCCATCCCGATCACCACCTCCAGGAGCCCTTTTCCCTCGAACTTTTCCCGGAAACCGCCGAAGCGGAACAGGAGCGTCGGGACCTCGCGACGGTCCCATCTCCGCATCAGCTCCTTGATGACGGCGACCCACCTCTCCCGGTCCCCGACCTCCGGGGCGGGCGCCGCGCGGGACAGCTTGGACTGCACCAGTGCGGCGGCGACCTGGGAGGAGCTCTTCCCGAGGACGCCACGCTCGAACCCCCAGAAGAGGAAGTCGGCCAACACGGGATCGCCGATGAATCGGAGGTGCTCGAAATCGGATTTCATCAGCCCCTTGAACTCGAGCGACGACAAAATCTTCCCCCCCTCCTCGGTGGAGGTCCCAAGAAGGGAGAGCGCTCCCTCGAAGGTGTCGAGGGGGAACTGATCGCACATGACACGCTTCAGGAACTTGATGGCCCGGGCGCGCTGGATGCGGTCCGGGAAGGCGTTCTCGAAGAACTCGCGCCAGTACCGGTTGAGCTGCCCCTCGGTGACGGAGAGGGCGAACAGGTTCTCGAAACCGACCTCGTCGGCGATCTGCGCGTTGCGGAACGAAATCTCCTCGGCGAACATCCGCTGGTAGATCGGCACGTGGCCCAGCCTCGCCGAGGCGCGCGCCTGGATGTGGCCGGGCATCCGGACCTTCCGCCGTTCGAAGAGGAAAGCCCACAGCCTCTCCGAGGCCGCCGGCGAGAGGCCGTCGATTTCCATCAGATGGAACGAGCCGAACAGCCCTTCCCGCTTGAGGGAGGACGTCACGTGACCCGGCGAGGAACCCGAGATGACCATGGGGTAATGCCCGGACTTGATGTACGGCCGCAGGATCGAAAGGATGGCGCCGTCGGGAATGTTCTGCAGTTTGCACGTATACTGGAAGTCGTCGAAGAGGAAAACGGGGTAGAAGATCCCTCCCCCGAACGTGAACGGGAAGGAAAAGGCGTTCACCAGCGCGGAGAGGCCGTCGCCTCCCTCCGAGTGCCGGCGATGGGCGTCCAGGCATTCGCGGTAATCGGTCAGCCCGTAAGTCCCCAGGCTCTCGCACATTGCCTCGGCGTCGAACGCCGCCGGCGGGGACTCCCCGAGAAACACCAGAACCTGCCACAGGAACTCCTGCAGGAAATGCTGGGAAAGGGCCAGGGGATGGGAAAGGATCTTGCTGAACGAGAAGTAGAAGGGGAAGGGGCGCGGCGGCGAGGCCGCTTCCGGGAGGGACTGGAGTTCGTGTTTCAGCTTCAGAAGAAGGGAGGTCTTTCCGATGTTCGGGGGCCCGTAGATCATCACGGACGCTCCGATCCCGGACTTCCCCTCGAGGCACACCCGCATGAGGGTAGTCAGCTCTTCCTCCCGGCCGTAGAATTCCTCCGGCCGGAACGAGAAGCCGGCTCCCCGGTTCCATATCAGACGCACTGCAGGGCGACTCCTGTCGCGCATGTCATCGTCCTAATTTAACTTGAAACCATTGATTTTTCAAAAATTAGTTGGGAATGTAGGAAAAACATGAGAACCATTCCTCCGAATGTCCAGAAACCTTCCCGCTACAGCGGGAGCGAGGTCCGGCGCGCGCTCCTCCCCTGGGAGGATGCGAATATCCGGATCCTGCTGGCGTTTCCCGACGTGTACGAAATCGGGATGTCCCACCTGGGAATCCTGCTGCTCCACGAGATCCTGAACTCCCGTCCTGAAACGCTTTGCGAGCGCGTCTTCGCTCCCTGGCGCGACATGGAGGAGCACCTCCGTTCGAACGCAATGCCGCTTTGCTCCCTCGAATCCGGGCGGCCGGCGAGGGACTTCGACATTTTCGGATTCTCCCTCTGCTACGAGCTGACCTACACGAACGTCCTCGCCATGCTCGACCTGTCCGGGATCCCCCTGCTCCGCCGGGAGCGCGGAGAGAAGGACCCGCTCGTCCTGGGCGGCGGGGTGTGCACCCTCAACCCGGCGCCCGTCGAGGCGTTCTTCGACGCGCTCCTGGTGGGAGACGGCGAGGAGGCGGTCCTGGAGATCCTATCCTGCGTGGAGGCGTGGAAGCGGCGTTACGAAGGGCGGGAGGCCCTGCTGCGCGCCCTCTCCCGGATCGAGGGGGTGTACGTCCCCGGCGTCTCCCGGCGCGTCGCCCGGCGCGTCCTGCCGGACCTTGCGAAGTCACCCCTGATCCCCGCCCCGATCCTGCCCGCGATGCGCGTTGTCCACGACCGCCTGAGCGTCGAGATCTCCCGCGGGTGCACGAGGGGGTGCCGGTTCTGCCAGGCGGGATACGTCTACCGGCCCGTCCGGGAAAGGGACCCTCTCCTCCTCCTGCGTTACCTGCAGGAGGTGGCGCCAAGGACCGGATACGACGAAGTCGGCCTCCTCTCCCTGTCGGCCGCGGATTACGGCTGCATCGACCGCCTGATCGCGGAGGCGATGGAGACGCTCTCGCCCGAGCGGATCTCCGTTTCGCTGCCCTCCCTCCGGCTCGACGCCCTCCGCGAGAACACCGTCCGCCAGATCCGGAAGGTCCGGAAGACCGGGTTCACGCTGGCGCCGGAAGCGGGCACGGAACGGCTCCGGCAGTCCGTCAACAAGGACATCCGGGACGAGGAGCTGCTCCGGTCCGCCGACTGGATCTTCGGCAACGGGTGGCGGAGCATCAAGCTCTACTTCATGGTCGGGCTCCCCGGTGAGACGGCCGGGGACGTCGCGGCGATCGGGATGCTCGCCCGGAAGGTGGCGGGAATCGCGCGCCGTCACGGAAGGCGGAACACGATTACGCTCAGCCTCTCGGCCTTCGTGCCCAAGCCGCACACGCCGTTCCAGTGGGAACGGCAGATCGGAAGGGAGGAGATCGAGGAGCGCGTGGCGATCGTCCGGAAGGAGGTCGCCCGCGACCGGAACGTGGAGGTGAAGTTCCACTCCCCGGAGGTCTCCGTGCTCGAAGGGATCTTCTCCCGGGGGGATGCACGGCTGTCCGGCGTCATCCTGCGGGCCTACCGGCTCGGCGCGCGGTTCGACGCCTGGACCGAATCGTTCCGCCCCGAGGCGTGGCGGGCGGCGTTCGACCAGGAAGTGATCGACGGCCTGCCGTATCTCGGGGAGCGGGACCCGGCCGGTCCCCTTCCGTGGGACTTCGTGGACGCCGGGATCGACCGCGCGTTCCTCCTCGACGAGCGGGAGAAGGCGCGCACCGGGAAGGCGACCCCCGACTGCCGCGCCGGCGGATGCTCCGCCTGCGGCGCCTGCCCCCCCGGGCTCTCGAACGTCACGTACTCCTCTCTCGCGCAGGCCGAAGAAACGGCGCCTCCGCCGGCGGCGGGAACGCCGGGAGGCGCTGCCGTTCCGGCGGCGCCTTCCGGGCGCCACATCGTCCGCATCCGATACGCGAAGGAGGGGCCGGCGCGTTTCCTCTCGGGGCTGGAGATCCAGTCCCTGTGGGGGCGCGCCCTGCGCCGCGCTGGGCTCCCGGTGGCCTACAGCCAGGGGTTCAACCCCGCCCCCCGCCTGTCCTTTTCCCCAGCCCTGCCCGTGGGAACATCGAGCCTGTCCGAGTATTTGGAGGCGGAGTTCTCGCTGCCTGTCACCGCCGCGGAGATCGAACGGAAACTGCCGCCGGTCCTGCCCGACGGGGTAGCGGTCGTCTCCGCCCGCAACGAGCCTCCCGGGGGGGCCCGCCTCTCCGATTTCGACCTCGCCTGCACGTACCGCATCGAGGCCCTCCCCTCCTTCCGGTTTCCGGAAGAGGCGACCCCGGCACGGGCCGCGCAGGCGTGGGAGGCTCTCGCGTCCTCTGCGGACTTCGAGGCGACGGTCGACCGGGAGGACACCCGGTCGGCGATCGACCTGAAGCCGCTGGTGTCCAAATTCATGATGAACGGGAACGCGCTCTTCATTACAATCATCCATGGAACGGGAAAGGGAGTCCGGCCTCTGGACGCCGCGTCGGCGCTCCTGGGAGTGACGCTTTCGCCCGACCGGTTCATCCCGACGAAAATATCCGCGGAGCTCATCCCGCGCAGGAAGAAGTAGAATGCAGAAGGCCAACAAGCTCATAGTGATCAATGCCGAGCCGTACGAGACCCGCGTGGCGACCCTGGAATCCGGGATCCTCGTGGAGTTCCTTCTCGAGCGCAAGGGCGACCAGAACATCGTCGGCAACATTTACAAGGGGAAGGTCATCCGCGTCCTCCCCGGGATGCAGGCCGCCTTCGTGGACATCGGGATGGACAAGGCGGGCTTCCTGTTCGCCGGCGACTTCGTCACCCCCCAGCTCGAGTTCGACTCCGACGGCGGCGAGGAGTCGGTCCTGCCCGAGGACATCGGCATCCGGGCGGCCCGGTACCCGCAGGAGCATTTCCTTCCGCCGATCGAGGGGCTCATCCGCGAGGGACAGCACATTCTCGTGCAGGTGGCCAAAGAACCGCTGGGAACCAAGGGGGCGCGCATCACCAGCCACATCACCCTGCCCGGGCGGTACCTCGTCCTGCTCACGTGGTCCACCCACATCGGCATCTCGCGCCGGATCGACGACCCGGAGGAGCGGGAGCGCCTGACCGGCCTCGTGGAGAAGATCCGCCCCGAGGGGATGGGTGCGATCGTCAGGACGGCCGCGGAAGGGAAGTCGGAAGACGAGCTCAAAGCGGACATGGACTACCTCGTCTGCCTGTGGGAGGCGGTCCGGAAGAAGAGCGAGGCGTCGAGCGCCCCGTCCCTCGTCCACCGGGAGTTGTCGCTGTCCCTGCGGGCCGTCCGGGACCTCTTCTCCGCGGACATGGACCGGATCATGGTGGACTCCGAGGAGGAGTTCGGGCGCATCCGCGGGTTCGCGAACCAGTTCTTCCCGCGCATCCAGGACCGGATCGAGCTCTATGACGGGCCGCAGCCGATCTTCGAGCACCACGGCGTCGAGATCGAGCTTGCGCGCGCCCTCGACAAGAAGGTGTGGCTCAAGAGCGGCGGATACATCGTCATCGAGCAGACCGAGGCGCTGACCGTGATCGACGTCAACACGGGCAAGTACGTCGGGCGGACCTCGCTGGAAGAGACCACGGCCAAGATCAACCTGGAGGCGGTCAAGGAGATCGTCTACCAGCTCCGCCTCCGCAACATCGGCGGGATCATCATCATCGACTTCATCGACATGAAGAGCGAGGAGAACCGGGAGAAGGTGTACCAGGCGCTGGTCGACACGCTGCGGGCCGACCGCAGCAAGACGACCATCTGCAAGATCTCCGAGCTGGGCCTGGTGGAAATGACGCGCAAGCGCGTGCGCGAGAGCCTGGCTCGGTCGCTTTCGGAGGCCTGCCCCTACTGCTCCGGAGAAGGGGTCATCAAGTCGAAGAAGACGATCTGCTACGAAATATTCCGGGCCCTCGAGCGGCAGGGGGCGCTCCTCTCGGGGAAGCAGGTCTCTCTCTATGTGCACCCGGCGCTCGCCGAGGAGATGTTCGGGGAGGAGCGCCGGTTCCTCGAGCTCCTGGAGAACCGGTACGGCATGAAGGTCAACATCTCGGCGTCCGACAAGCTGCACATCGAGCAGTACCAGATCGAGCACGCTTGACTTTCGGCCGCGCAGTTCTTAGTCTGTCCGAACGCACCAACCCGATCGGGCCGACGTAGCTCAACGGTAGAGCAGCTGATTCGTAATCAGCAGGTTGCCGGTTCAATCCCGGCCGTCGGCTCCATCCCTTCCCGATTCCGTCGAAACCATTGACGACATCAGTCGCGCCGGCGACGATACCCACCCGACAACGTGCGTCCGAACATATCCCGCAGTAAGCACATGCGGGGAATCGCCCCCTTGTCCTCTTCGCCCCCCCGCTCTATACTGTATATACATACAGTAATGGAGGACCCATGGGCCCGCTGACGCCGCGGCAAGAGGAAGTTCTTCGGTGGATCCGGAAGTTCCAGGAAAAGGCCGGCTTTCCCCCCACCCGGGCCGAGATCGCCCGGGGCCTGGGCTTCCGGTCGGCGAACGCCGCGGAGGAGCACGTAAAGGCCCTGGCGCGAAAAGAGGCGATCGAGCTTCTGCCGGGCGCCTCCCGGGGGATCCGCCTGGCGGAACGGGGCGCCGGGCAGACGGGGAGCCTCCCCGTGGTGGGCCGGGTGGCCGCGGGGCGTCCGATCCTGGCCGAGGAGAACATCGAGGAGCACTACCGCATCGACCCCGGCCTGTTTCACCCCCGGGCCGACTATCTCCTCCGGGTCGTGGGAGAAAGCATGCGGGACGCGGGGATCCTGGACGGGGACCTCCTGGCGGTGCGCCGCACCTCCGAGGCGTTCAACGGGCAGGTCGTCGTGGCGCGCCTGCAGGACGAGGTGACCGTCAAGCGCTTTCAAAGGCAGGGCCGAAGGGTCCGCCTGTTGCCGGAAAACCCCGACTTCGCCCCGATCGCGATCGACCTCGGCCGCACGGAGCTTGCGATCGAAGGAATCGGCGTGGGAGTGCTCCGGAACGGGATAAAGCCATGAAAGAGGCGTTGCAAGCGCTGCTTGGGCACCCGGACCTCTGGCTGGGGGACGGGAGAGGAGCGGGCGCGGGCCGGGCGGCCCTTCCCACCGGCTTTGCGGCCCTGGACGCCCTGCTTCCCGGCGGAGGGTGGCCCGCAGGGGCCGTGACCGAAATCCTCCTTTCCAATGAAGGGATCGGCGAGATGCGCCTCCTGCTGCCCGCCCTGGTCGGACTCGGCGACGGGCGGCGGATCGCCTGGATCGATCCCCCCTACCTCCCTTACGCGCCGGCCCTTGCCGCCTCGGGGTTACGGCTTTCCCGGGTCCTGGTGGTTTACGCCGGGACGAACCGGGACCGGCTCTGGGCGGCGGAGCTGGCCTTGCGATCGGGCGCCTGCGGGGCCGTGCTCGCCTGGCCCGGGGAGTGCGACGACCGCAGCCTTCGCCGCCTTACGCTTGCCGCCGAGAAAGGCGGTTGCCTGGGGCTTCTCTTCCGGCCTTCGCTGCCCGCCGGCCGCCACTCCCCGGCGGCGCTTCGCCTGCGGCTTGCCCCCTCTCCCCGCGGGGTGATGGTGGAAGTGCTCAAAGGCCGGGGCCGGGCGGGAAGAAGCGCGGAAGTTCCCCTAGCCCGCATTTCTCACCAGGGTTCGTAGCGAGGCGGTGGAGACGGGCGTGGATACAAGGCGCGCGACCGAGGGCACCGCAGACGTAGTTGACACTACGGCGAGGAGCCCGACCGAGCGCAACGCAGTAGACATGCCCGTATCCGCCGCCGCAGCAGAAGCCTGGTGGGAAATGCGGGCTTGTTCCTGACCATGCTCTGGCTATGTCTCCATCTGCCGCGGCTTCCCGCAGAAGTCTTCTCCCGCACGGGAACCGTCCGAGAGCCTTTCGTGGTGGCCGCCGGCAAAGGGACGCGGGAGCTCGTCGTGGTCCCGAGCGTCGGGGCCCGGAGTGCGGGGATTCGACCCGGGATGGCCTTAAGCGCCGCCCACGCCCTGGCGCGAGGCCTTTCCGTCTTCCAGCGGGATGAGGTCTCCGAGGCCGCGGCCCTGGCGCGGCTGGCCGCCTGGGCCGGCCGGTTCACTCCTGTCGTAAGCCTTGCGCCCCCCCGGGAAGTCGTGCTCGAGGTGGCGGGAAGCCTGAGACTGTTCCGAGGCATGGAAAATCTCGTGGGCAAGGTCGAGGAAGGGATCCGGGACCTCGGCTACACGGCGCAGGTCGCCCTGGCTCCCACGCCGCTGGGAGCCGCCCTCCTGGCCCGGGCCAGGCCCGGAGCCCGGGTGACCGGGATGGAAAGGCTTACACCCGAGCTCTTTGCCGTTCCCCTCGATGCGCTCGACTTTCCGCCGGACACGCTCGAGGCCCTGCGGGGGTTGGGGGTGGGCTGCCTCGGCGATTGCCTGAAGCTGCCCCGCCCGGGTCTTGACCGCCGTTTCGGCGGGGAGTTGCCGCGATACCTCGATCGGGCCCTGGGCCGGCATCCCGACCCGAGGAATCCCTTTGTGCTTCCTCCCCGGTTCGAAGGACGCCTTCCCCTTTTGACCGAGGTATCCGCCGCGGAGCCCCTCCTTTTCGCCGTCCGGCGGCTTCTTTTGGAGTTGGAAGGGTATCTCGAAGCCCGGGGAGGAGGAGCCGGAGAGCTTCGTCTCACCCTCTCGCACCGGGAAGGACGCCGCACCCGCATCGAGGTGGGGCTTCTTTCACCGTCCCGGGATACAGGACGCCTCCTGGGGCTTCTGCGGGAGCGGCTTTGCAGGACAAGAATCCCCGAGCCCGTTTCGGCCGTGGGGCTTTCCGTGGAAACCGTCCTGCCCCTGGCGCCGGCCAACCGGGAACTCTGGAAAGAGCCGGCGCGGCAGGTCTCGGAAGCCTGGCCGGAGCTATTGGAGCGGCTCCGGGCGCGTCTGGGGGACGCGGCCGTCCAGGGCTTGCGGCCGGCGGCGGAGCACCGGCCGGAGCGGGCCTTCGTCCTGATGGAGCCGGAGCGCGGGGATGAGCCGATTCTTCCTTCCCTTCGCTTCGGGCGCCGGCCCCTCTGGCTTCTGCCCAGGCCGGCGCCGCTGGAACGCAAGGAGCTGACCCTGCTTACCGGCCCGGAGCGCATCGAGGCCGGCTGGTGGGACGGGGAGGACGTGCGGAGGGACTACTTCGTGGCCGAGGATTCCCGGGGCGCGCGGCTCTGGATCTTCCGGGAGCGAGGGGGGAAGCGGGGATGGTACCTGCACGGGATCTTCGGATGAGCGCTAGCCCGCATTTCTCGCCGGGCTCCGTAGCGAGGCGGTGGAGACGGGCGTGGATACAAGGCGCGCGAACTTCGGGCGACGCAGACGTAGTTGACACTACGTCGAGGAGAACGAAGGAGCGCAACGCAGTAGACATGCCCGTATCCGCCGCCGCAGCAGGAGGCTGGTGAGAAATGCGGGCTAGGTACGCGGAGCTTCACGCCGTAAGCAACTTCACCTTCCTTCGGGGCGCTTCCCATCCCGAGGAGCTGGTGGAGAGGGCCTTTGAGCTGGGCTACGAAGCCCTGGCCCTGACCGACGAGTGCTCCCTGGCCGGAGCGGTCCGGGCCCACGTGGCGGCGCGGGGGAAGAAGCTCAAGCTCCTTATCGGCAGCGAGGTCCGGCTTGCGGAGGGCATTCGAATCGTCTTTCTGGCGCAGGACCGGGAAGGATACGGAAACCTCTGCGAGCTCATCACCCGGGGCCGCCGGTCGGCGGACAAGGGAAGCTACCGTCTCGACCGGTCCGATCTCCTGGCCCTTGCGGGACTCCCCGGGTGCCTGGCCCTGTTTCTTCCCGGGGCAGAGGAGGCTTCGAACCGGGAAGGGGCTCGATTCCTGGCCGAAGTCTTTGCCGGCCGGGCCTGGATCGCGGCGGAAAGCCTGTGCGGCCCCGACGACCGGGCGCTGATCGACTCGCTTGCGGACCTGGGCCGCCGTTTCGGCCTTCCCCTGACGGCGGCCGGCGACGTGCACCTGCACGTGCGGGAGCGCCGGGCGCTGCAGGACACGCTCACCGCCATCCGCCTGGGAATCCCGGTGGCCAAGGCCGGCCACGCCCTTTTCCCGAACGGCGAGCGCCATCTGCGCCGCCGGGAAGAGCTGGCCCGGATCTACCCGCCGCACCTTCTATCAGAGACCCTCCGGGTCGCCGAGCGGTGCTCCTTCTCCCTGGACGAGCTCCGGTATGAGTACCCCGACGAGTTGGTGCCTCCCGGCGAAACCGCCGCAACCTGGCTGCGGAAGCTGACCCGGGAAGGGATGCGGCAGCGCTGGCCGCAAGGCCCGCCGGAGAAAGTCGTAAGACAGGTCGAGCACGAGCTGTCGCTTATCGCCGAGCTTCGCTACGAGCCCTACTTCCTCACGGTCCACGACGTCGTCCGGTTCGCCCGCGAGCAGGGGATCCTCTGCCAGGGGCGGGGGTCTGCGGCCAACTCGGCGGTGGCCTTCTGCCTGGGGATCACCGAGGTGGACCCGGCCCGCATGGAGATGCTCTTCGAGCGGTTCGTATCGCGGGAGCGGAACGAGCCCCCCGACATCGACGTGGACTTCGAGCACCAGCGGCGCGAGGAAGTGATCCAATACATTTACCGGAAGTACGGCCGCGACCGGGCGGCGCTGGCCGCCACGGTGATCACCTACCGTCCCAAAAGCGCCTTGAGGGACGTGGGAAAGGCCTTGGGGCTCGATCTTGTCCAGGTGGACCGGATCGCCCGGCACTTCTCCTGGTGGGACGGGAGGGATCATGCCGCGGCGCGCCTTGCCGAAGCGGGCTTCGATCCGCGCAATCCGGTGATCGCGAGGCTCCTGGCCCTCGCCGGAGAGATCCTGGGGTTCCCCCGGCACCTCTCCCAGCACGTGGGCGGCTTCGTCATCTCCCGGAGGCCTCTCTCCCGCCTGGTCCCCATCGAGAATGCCTCCATGCCCGAACGCACCGTGATCCAGTGGGACAAGGACGATCTGGAAGCCCTGGGCCTCCTCAAGGTGGATTGCCTGGGCTTAGGGATGCTTTCCGCCCTTCACCGTGCCATCGGCCTCGTCTCGAAGGTGCGGAGTAAACCGATGACCCTGGCGGACATCCCGGCCGAGGACCCGAGGGTGTACGAGATGGTCCGGCGGGCCGACACCGTGGGGGTCTTCCAGATCGAGTCCCGGGCCCAGATGGCCATGCTCCCCCGCCTGAGGCCCGGCACGTTCTACGACCTGGTCATCGAGGTGGCCATCGTCCGGCCGGGGCCGATCCAGGGCCAGATGGTCCATCCTTATCTTCGGCGGCGCCAGGGGACGGAGGCCGTCACCTATCCCGGTCCCGAGGTGCGCGAGGTGCTGGAGCGGACGTTAGGGGTCCCCATCTTCCAGGAGCAGGTGATGAAGCTCGCCATGGTCGCCGCGGGATTCTCTCCCGGAGAGGCCGATCAGCTTCGCCGGGCCATGGCCGCATGGCGAAGGAAGGGGGGCCTCGAGCCCTTCGAAGCGCGCCTCATAGAAGGGATGCGAAAGCGGGGCTACCCCGAGGAGTTTGCCCGCCAGATCTACAAGCAGATCCAAGGCTTCGGCGAGTACGGCTTTCCCGAGTCCCATGCGGCGAGCTTCGCCCTCCTGGTCTACGTTTCCGCCTGGCTCAAATGTCACGAGCCCGCGGCCTTCACCTGCGCGCTTCTGAACAGCCAGCCCATGGGCTTCTACGCCCCTTCCCAGCTCGTGCAGGACGCCGGGCGCCACGGCGTTACGGTGCGTCCGGCCGACGCGCTCGAAAGCGAGTGGGAATGTACCCTGGAGCTTGCCCGCATTTCTCACCAGCCTCCTGCTGCGGCGGCGGATACGGGCATGTCTACTGCGTTGCGCTCCTTCGCTCTCCTCGACGTAGCGTCAACTACGTCTGCGTCGCCCGAAGTTCGCGCGCCTTGTATCCGCGCCCGTCTCCACCCCCTCGCGACGGAGCCCGGCGAGAAATGCGGGCCAAGCCGGGAACCGCAGCCGGCGATCCGCCTGGGGCTCCTGATGGTGAAGGGGTTAAGCCGCGCGGGGGCGGGGCGCCTGGTGAAGGCGCGGAAGGAGAGGCCCTTTGCCGATGTGGAGGACCTGGCCCTTCGGGCCAATCTCTCCCGGCGCGACCTGGCGTGCCTGGCCAAAGCCGGCGCCCTGCAGGGGCTTGCGGGCCATCGCCGCCTGGCCCGCTGGGAGGTGCTGGGGACGGACCCGGATCCTTTGCCCCTGCTCCGGGGAGTTTCGACCTCCGGGAAGACGCCGGAGTTGCCTCGCCCCACCGAAGGGGAAGAGCTGGCGGCGGATTACGCCGCCCTGGGCCTGACCCTGGGCCGCCACCCCCTGGCGCTCCTGCGAGAGCGGCTTACCCGCCGCGGAATCCTTTCCGCCGTCCAGGTCAACGGGCTTCCCCACGGCCGCCCGGCGTGGGCCGCGGGTCTCGTCATCACACGCCAGAGGCCCGGGACGAAAAGCGGCGTCACCTTCGTCACCCTGGAAGACGAGACGGGCACGGCCAACGTGGTGGTCTGGCGGGACCTTGCCGAGAAGCAGCGGAAGGAACTTCTGGACTCGCAGCTTCTGGCCGTTTCGGGGAAGGTGGAGCGGGAAGGAGCGGTGGTCCACCTGGTCGCGCGGCGGCTTGCGGACCTGAGCCCCCTGCTGGGAGACCTGGTCGCGCGGTCGCGGGACTTCCGATGATCCGCCGGGACCTTCCACGCTGACGCGCTTTAGGACTTTCCCAACAACGCATGGATGACTCGGCGGCCCTCGGCTACACACTGCGATTTCCAGGAGAGGGTATCGAAGGCCGGATCGAGGGAGTCAAGGACGCAAAGTGACATTGAGCCCGCCGCAGGCCGTGGTCACTTACGACCCGGCGAGGGTTCGCGTGGAACGGCTGGTGCAGGGGACGACCAAGGCGGGCTTCCCGTCCATGGTCGTTCCGGAAGGTGGAAAGCGATGAGGGTCGAAATCCTTTACTTCGAAGGGTGCCCCAACCACGTCTCCGCGGCGGAGATGGTCGAGCACGCACTGAGGCGTCCGGTCTTGAATCCCCGCATCGCATCACCGCCTTTCCGCGGGGTGCGCCCGCCCCTCCCGGCGCTTTTTTACGGCCTTGAAAATCGTGGGGAGGAGGGCGAACAATCCCAGCAACGCAAAAGATCCGAGTACGCGCGGCCCGGCCACCTGGCCTACGCTTTCGATGGCCGCCAGGCTCGCGCCGGCGTTCACGAAGACCAAGCTCCCCGGCATGATTCCGAACAGCGTCCCGAGGGCATAGATGCGCAGCGGCAGACCCGTGACGCCGCAGGCCAGGTTGACCAGGAAGAAGGGGAACGCGGGGACCAGGCGCAGGAAGAGAAGATAGGAGAGCCCGCTTTCACGAAGCCCTCTGTCGATCCCCTCCATCCGGCCGCCGAATTTCCTCACCACCCAATCGCGCAGCAGGGTCCGGCTCACCAGAAAGGCCAGGACCGCCCCGACGGTTGCGCCCGTCACGACATAAAGCGTCCCCTGGAAAACCCCGAAAATCGCCCCCGACGCAAGGGAAAGGATGGCCGCCCCCGGCAGGGAGAAAGCGGTTTGGACAATGTAGACAAGGACGAACACCGCGGCAAGGAGGAAGGCGTGCGCGGCGCGCAGGTCCTCCAGGCGCGCCCGGTTCGCCTTCAGGCTCGCAAGCGTCAGGTGCCTTCCCACGTCAAAGTAATAAAACGCGCCCGCAACCACCGCAAACACGAGGAGGATCAGGATTTTCCTGGCGCTCATTCGGACACCTCTTCCGGCGTGCAGGCCCGCCCCTTCAGGTCGAAGAGGAAACGGAGGCCGAGGATCCCGAGATCGAAGTCGAATGACGGCATGGCCCCCTCCTTTCGCTTTCCACTTGTCGATGAGTCGCCAGGTTGCGAGAATACCTTACAAGCCAGCAACAATTTCCATCAAGCGAATGTTGAAAACCGGCACGCCACCCATCTTCCGAGGTCCTCCACTGAGGAAACGGGCCATCCCAAACGCCTTGTTGTTTTCCCCTTGGATAAAATGCGATAAATGGTTTCTTGGGAAAACCAACCGTTCGTCGGCACGGCATTTTTGTTAGTGTAAAATGTTGCTGGAACGAAGGAGATGCTGGATGGCCGTGGCGGCGAAGGCCGGAATGGGATGGATCGAGTCCCTGGAGGAAAAGCTGGACGAAGGGGACGTCCTCGGGATCCTGCGCCGGATGCCGGCGCTCCTGCGGAAGATCGCCGCAACCGCCACCCCGCAACGGCTTTCCGGGCGCAGCTCGGAGGCGGACTGGTCCCGCCGGGACATCCTGGCGCACATGCTGGACACCGAGACGGTCATGACCTTCCGTATCCGGAAGATCCTCTGCGAGGACGACCCGAACATCTCCTTCTTCGACCAGGAAAAGTGGGTCAGCGGGCTGCGGCCCTTCCGGGAGAAGGACGCAAGGAAACTCGTCTCCCGGTTCGCCGGGCTCCGGGCCGAAAACGTCGCCCTCCTGTCGGCACTTGACGGGGAGCGGATGAAGCGCACGGGAGTCCACCCGGAATCGGGCCGGCTGACGCTCGAGGAGCTCGCCGCCCGGATGGCGCGCCACGACATCAATCACCTGAAACAGATCCTCTCCGAATAAGGCAGGCGCCCGAATGCCGGATCTCAGCCGGGAGAACCTCGAGCCTTACCTTTCGGCCCTTCACGGCAAGCCTGTGCAGGTCCTTCGCCTCTCTCTCCTCGGGGAGCATATCCGCACGGGAGCCATCAAGGGATACGGCTACGGCATGCCGGTCCTGGTCGAGTACGAAGTCGCGGGGAAGCGGCGCCGGGCCGTGGTGGAGACCCTCTCCCCCGGCCCCTTCGGGCACGAACACATGTCGGACCGCGCCCAGATGCTCCTGTGGGACTACAGCGCGTTCAACCGCCTCCCCCGGCACGCGCGTTCGCTGGACGTGGGCGCCTTTCAGAAGGAAGGAAGCCTCCTCTCCCTCGGGAAGGCGGAGGAGCTGTTCCTCTTCATGGAGTACGTGGAGGGGAAGGCCTACATCCACGACCTGGCCCGCCTGCAGGAAGGCGGGCCCCTCACGGACCTCGACCTGGCGCGGGCCGACGCCCTGTGCGATTACCTGGCAGGCATCCACCGGATCCGGGGGAGCGATCCCGGGCTCTACATTCGGCGCGTCCGCGAACTGGTGGGCCACGGCGAGTGCATCATGGGACTTGCCGACAGCTATCCGCCCCGGCACGGGTTCATCACCCGCGAACTGCTGGAAGCAGTCGAACATCGCTGCGTCGCGTGGCGCTGGCGGCTTTCCGAGCGCACCCACCGGCTGCGCCAGGTCCACGGCGATTTCCACCCGTACAACATCCTGTTCCGGGAAGGGACGGACTTCAGCGTGCTGGACCGCTCCCGGGGGGAATGGGGCGACGCGGCCGACGACGTCACCTCCCTCACCGGCAACTACCTGTTCTGCTCCCTCCAGCGGAGCGGCCGCCTCACCGGTCCCTTCGAAACCCTGTTCCGCGGGTTCTGGGACCGATACCTGGAAAGAAGCGACGACAGGGAGATCCTGGAGGTCGCGGCGCCCTTCTACGCGTTCCGGGGGCTCGTGATGGCCAGCCCGGTCTGGTACCCCAGCCTGTCCGACGGGGTGCGGCGGAAGCTCTTCGCGTTCATCGAGGCGGTGCTCGACGCGGACGCGTTCGACCCGGCGATCGTGAACGTCTACTGCGGAGCCTAAGTGCTGCGTTTCATAATTACGCCTGCATTCGAGCGCCGCTGCATCCGGTCGGGCTGCGTTGCGCTCCTTGCGCCGTACTTTAACAGTACGCCTCAGTCGCGCGCCTTGCCGGACCGGCGCATCGACGCTCTCGGTGCCGTGTCGAAAACAAATACGTCGCCGTAATTATGAAGCGCAGCACTAAGTCATTGCAACCGGGATTCGCCGTCTGGATCACGGGCCTGCCCGCCTCGGGGAAATCGACCCTCGCCGCGGCGCTGGCCCGGGAGCTCGCAAGCCGGGGAACGAACTTCGCGGTCCTGGAGTCGGACGTCCTCCGCCGGATCTTCACCCCCGCTCCGCGCTACGACGAGGCGGAGCGGGACGTCTTCTACGGGGGGATGGCCTACATCGGGCGGCTTCTCACCGAGCACGGGGTGTCGGTCATCTTCGACGCCACGGCCATCCGCCGCTCTTACAGGGACAGGGCAAGGCGCCAGATATCCAGGTTCCTGGAAGTCTACGTGGACTGCCCCCTCTCGGTGTGTGCGGCCCGCGATCCCAAGGGGATCTACCGAAGCGCCAGGGAGGGGGCCGCCTCCGGCGTGCCCGGCGTCCAAGCCGAGTACGAGCCGCCGCTGCGCCCGGACGTGGTCGTGCGCGGCGACGGGGAGTCGCCCGGGGAGGGAGCGCGACGGATCGTGGCCCGGCTCATCGGGAAGGGATACCTGACGAGCTAGAGATCCGCCAACGCCTCGCTGTAGGTATGGAAGGTCCCTTCGTCGAACAGGACGAAACGGACGATCGACGGAGACCGCTCCTCCTCCGAAAGAAACCGTGCGACGGCCCCAAGCGCCACCGGGGCGGCTTTCGCCGCGGGAAAGCCGTAGATCCCCGTGCTGATCGACGGGAAGGCGACCGACGACAACCCCTTCTCCGCCGCCAGGCGCAGGGAGTTCCGGTAGCAGGAGGAGAGCAGGGACTCCTCCCCCGCCCTTCCGCCCCTCCACACCGGGCCGACCGTATGGATGACGTACCTGGCGGCAAGCCGCCCTCCCGTCGTGATCACCGCCATCCCGGGGGGGCATTCGCCGCAGCGCTGCCGTATCGCCTTGCACTCCTCGAGGATGGCCGGCCCCCCCGCCCTGTGGATCGCTCCGTCCACGCCCCCTCCCCCGAGGAGGGAGGAATTGGCGGCGTTAACGATCGCGTCGCTCCTCTCCTCGGTGATGTCCCCCAGGACCAGCTGGATCTTTCTGTCCCCGAACTCGCGTTCCATGTCCTTCACCTCCCGTGCATATTTTCCCGGCAATCCCTCCGCGCTTTTCCTTTCCGGAAGACGTTTAATTCTCGCCGAAAGGCGGCAGAAAACGGTAGAATCGGGAGTCAAAGGGAGGCCGAAGACGTGGTCGAACCGTACGGTATCCCCGTCCCGAAGGAAACATCCTTCCGTGTCCTGCGCGCGCTCCGCAGGCGCAAGGCTCTGTGGAGGTTCCTGGAATCGTTCTGCCGCGCCGCCGCCGCCGCGGGCGGCTCGACCTACCTCGTGGGGGGGTTCGTCCGGGACCTCATCGAGGGCTGTCCGGGAAAAGACGTCGACCTGATGGTCACCGGCGTGCAGTTCGGCCCTCTCGGTCGAGCGCTCGGGTCTCTCCCCGCGGCCGATCTCGGCATCCGCCGCATCCTGCAGGCCGGCAGGCAGTTCGCGGTATACAAGGTGTCCGCCGCCTGGTCGGAAGAGGACATCGACATCGCATTGGCTCGGACCGAGCATTCCACCGGGCCGGGGCATCGGCAGTTCGACGTCCGCACGGACGGCATCGACGCGCGGGAAGACGCCTCCCGGCGCGACTTCACGATCAACAGCCTGATCTTCCGATTCCTTTTCGCGGGAAACCGCCTTTCCGGCGAAGTGATCGACTTCTTCGGCGGGCTCGAGGACCTGCGGCGTAAGCGGATCCGCGGTGTGGGAAACCCTGCGGAGCGCTACCGGGAGGACCCGCTGCGGATGCTGCGCGCCATCCGCCAGAAGAACGAGAGGAAAGGCTACTTCATCGAGAAGAGGACCTGGGACGCGATCCGCAAGGCCGCGCCGCAGCTCCTGGGAACCATCTCGGGCGAGCGGGTGATCGGCGAGCTGCTCCGGTCGCTCGCCGCAAACCCGGAAGGGACCGTCCGGGACCTCCACCGCGCGGGGATCCTGCGGATCCTCTTTCCGGGAGCGCCCGGCCGGAAAGGCTACTCCCCTCCGAGAATGGAGCGGCGATACGCGATCATGGAAAGATCGCTCGGCCGGCCGCTGCCGGAGACGCTGCTCCTTGCCAACCTGCTCGTGGAGTTCGCCGAAGCGGAATGCAGGAACCTCGCCCAGGGAGGAGCCCCGTGGTCTTCGCGGCGTGGTCGGGCGGACCGGCCCGGCCCGACCGTCAGGAGGGTTTTTCGCCTGCCGCAGACGGAAGCCGCCGCAAGACGCCTCCATTTCCCCCAGGTGCGCCGCGTCGTCCAGCTGCTGGAAGACCTGGGCCGGCTCGCGCATGGACTGCCGGCAAGAAACCGCAACGCCCGGATCGAGTCCATCTTCGGCAGGTGGGAATCGCCCCGCCACCTTCAGGTCCTCTACGACGCCGTCCGGGAGTCCGCCGGGCGGCGGAAGACCGATTTCGGTCCGATCCTGCGGAAGGCCGCTCGACTCAAGCCGCTCCTGTCGGGAAGGGACCTCCTCGCGATCGGAATCCCGGCGGGTCCACGGATGGAGGAGATCCTGGAAGAGGTGCGGGAGGCCACGCTTGCAGGCAGGGTCGGGACGGAGGAAGAGGCAGAAAACCTCGTCCGTAGGATCTTCCTGAAGGGAAGGGCTGCGCCCGGCCCTCTCCTTGTTCAGCCTTCCCGTCGCGCAAACAGCAGCGTGAGGAGAAATCCCAGCACGGCCAGAACGAGGGGAACGTAACTGCTTGGCCCCGCGGGAACGGGCAACCCTTCCTCGATTTCGATCAGGCTCGCAAGAAGCGGCCCCGCGTGAATCGTCAACGTCTGAGTCCTCCTCTTATTATTAAACCACACCCGCACGTGCACCCATCACTCTTCGCTGCAGGATTCGGCGTAGAATGAAATCGGAAAGAGGAGGCAACGGCCATGAAGCGAGGTTTCCTCGTCGTCCTGCTCGCCGCATTGATCCTGGCGATCATGGCCGTCCTGGGGGGATGCGCCCGGGAAAAGCAGGCCGTGCGTCCCGACAAGCCGAAGGTCGAGGTAAGGCTGCCGCCTGTGGAATCTCCCAATGTGAGAATGAGGGCGGAACAGCCTGCCCGGCCGCCTGCGGAGCCGCCCTCGGTCGGCGACGAATACCGCGGCCGCTGGCTGACGCTTTTCGAGGTGACGTTCCCTCCGCCGGATTCCGGGGAGCCGCTCCGGCCTGAAGATACCCCTTGACGAAAGCAGCGTGTCCGCCCGCCTGATCCCTTACTCACCGCCGGCCGCCGCCGGAGAAACCGTGACCGCCCCGGCCGCCGGAATCGAAACGCTCGCCTCCGCCCCTGCCGGGGACCGAGCCCCGCGTCTGAAACCGCTCCGCCGGGCCGCGTAAACCGCCGGCGCTCTCCATCCTTATGGAACCCCCCGGGCCGAGACGGGAGAACCCGCGTTCGCCCGTGAAATGCCTGGGGCCCGTGGGAGGAGGAGGCGCGCTCATCCGGGCGGGCGGCATTCCTTCCCGGAAATTCCTCCCCGACCGCTCGGACCGCGGGGGTCTTGCGCTTTCCGTGCGAACCCCCCGGTCTCCCCCGCCTCGCCGGTTCTCGGGAGCAAGGCTGCCGCGGGGGGAGCGACCCTCCCTTCCCCGGAACTCGCGTCCGCGGAACCGCTCCTGCCTGTCGGGGCGCGTCCCCATCCCCTTCCGGACGGCGGATCCGTCATCGCGCATCGGCCCTTCCCCGCGAGGAGGCGCCAGCCGCACTCTCACGTCGCGGCCGCGATCGGCCGCCGCCGTGCGCTCCCGCTGCGCCGTTGTCCAGTCGCGCCAACCCCGCTTCCCCCGCTCCCCCTCGGCCCGGACGAAGACCCTTCCGCGGTCCAGCGGCCTGTCCCAGCGCGCCAGCCGCGTATCGGTCCGCGTAAACGTCGACCGGACGAAGCGCTCTCCCGGACGCAACGGCAGCCACCGCACGAATCGGCCGTCCCGCACGAACCGGACCGTCGCGGGGAAGAAGAATGCCGTCCTGTGGAAATGGACGAAGTGTACATGCCCGAACACGAAGCTCACCGACACGAACGAGTGGAAGGGGCACCAGATCCACCCGAAGAAAGGATCGGCCACCCACCACCCGAAATGGTAGGGGTACCAGCCCCACGGCTCGTTCGACACCCAGGTCCATCCGTACGGCGACACCCACACCCAACGCCCGTAGTAATAGGGGGTCCAGTCGGGGGCGACTCGGGGACGCCAGACCCAGCCGTAATCGTCGCTGTGGACCCACTCCCCGTAGTCGCGGAGTTCATTCGCCGCCGCCGGGGGGACCCCTGCCTTCTTTTCTTCCTCGGACAGAGGAGAGGGCGGCGCATAACCTTCGTCGCCCTTTCCGGAATAGGCGCTGATCCGCACATCCCGGCCGATCAGGGCCTGCTCACCGGCCTTGACGCGGAACTCGCCCTTGTTTACGGTGACCGCCCCTTCCCCCGAGCGAACGACGAGCCGCGTCTCCCTGTCGTCCCGGACGTCCAGCCAGTAGCGCCCCGGGACGGAGAAGTTCGCCTTGCCGCCTGGAACCGCCACGCTCACCGGCGAGAAATCATCCGCCGGAAGGTCGAAGCGGATCTCTCCCGACCGGAGCCGGAACGCCGTCCCTTCCTCATCGAACTTCCTGACGTCCACGTCCGTCCCGCCGGTCAGCAGAACGAACTGCCCGCCATGGAACTGGAGCTCCGCTTCCGATCCCTCGGGAACGTTGATCCGCGCCCGTTCGGGTATGGGCGTGTTGGTGGAGTACTCCTCCCATTCTCCGGAATCGGGGAGGCGAACCCAGGCGGACCCTTCGAAAATCTTCAGGCGGGCCACCGAGTAGGCAGAAAACCCTTCCTCCTCCCTGTCGAGTTCGACCGCTTCCGTGTCGAGTTCGGCCGCGCGGATCGGCGTCGAGGACGACAGTGCCGCAACAGCGATAAACGCGATCAGGAAACCGCAGGCACGTTTCATCTTCCGAGGGCCCCTTCCCTCTCCGTCACCGTACTATTAGACGAGGCAGGAGGGTCGGAAAATTCATTTCCCGTTCTCTTCCCATGGATATTTAAACCCGTGCCGCGGCGGATAGTTCCCCCGCCCGCGCCATGGCGGGACTGGTATACTGAAGCACTTCGAGCTCCTCGTCGGGGAAAGCATTGCATCGGATGGACGAACGGAACCGCAGGATCGGCGAGATGTTTTCCGCTATCGCGCCGCGGTACGACTTTCTCAACCGGCTCCTCTCCTGCGGCAGGGACCGGAGTTGGCGGAGGGAAGCGGCGTCGCTGATCCTTCCGGCCCGGGGGGGGAGACACCTGGACGTGGCCACGGGGACCGCCGACGTGGCGCTGGAGATCCTGCGGCGGAAAGGAAGCGAAGCCCGAGTCGTCGGCTCGGACATTTCCATCGAGATGATGCGGATCGGGCGGGGGAAAGCGGACCGCGCCGGCGCGGCGGGGAGGATCGCCTTCGTCCGCGCCCCCGGGGAGGCGCTCCCGTTCCGGGACGGCGCCTTCGACTCCGCCTCGATCGCCTTCGGGATCCGTAACGTGGCGGACCGCGCGCGGGGACTCTCGGAGATGTGCCGGGTGGTCCGGGCCGGAGGGCAGGTCGTCGTGCTCGAGTTTTCGGAGCCGGAGGGGGCGCTCTTCGGCGCCCTCTACCGTTTCTACTTCAGGCAGGTTCTCCCGCGGATCGGGGGGCTCTTCTCGAAGAGGAGCGCCTATGCCTATCTCCCCCGGTCCGTGCAGGAGTTCCCTCCCCCGCGCGCCTTCGCGGAGATGATGCGCGACGCGGGCTGCGCTTCGGTCGCCCGCCGCCCGCTCACCTTCGGCATCGTGACCCTGTACGTCGGCGTCGTGGGGAGCGAGCATCCAACCGGCGAGCCAACTTGACGGAGGATGCGAGCTCCGAGGCAGCGCCGACGAGCAGGAGGAAGAGCGGCCATGGAGGGCCGCGGAAGCTGCCGAGGCCGCCCGCTTCGCCTCGGACAAGGACGTCCGAGCG
>JACRIV010000021.1 GCA_016220005.1 Deltaproteobacteria bacterium | reverse complement strand
TTCGGGTCGGCGAACGCGGGCAAGGTCTTCGTCAACGGCCTCCGGTAGATCTCCGGGGGCGTCTTCTGCGCCTCGATGTCGGAGAGCTTCCCGTGCCACAAGGAGTACCCCGGGCAGGTCCGCACGCAGGCCGGGGGAAGCCCTTCCTTCAGGCGATGGATGCAGAAGGTGCACTTGTCCATCTTCGACTTCTTCTCGTCGAATGTCGGGGCGCCGTAAGGGCAGGCGGCGGCGCACCGCTTGCACCCGATGCACTTCTCCTGGTCGATCAGCACGACTCCGAATTGGGTCTCCTTGGAGATCGCCTGCACGGGGCAGGCCTTGAGGCACGACGGCTCCTCGCAGTGGTTGCACGCCGTGGACAGGTAACGGACCTTCGGGTTCGGGTATTTCCCCTCCTCCCGGATGATCACGCGCCTGCGCCGGACCCCCACGGGAAGGCCGAACTCCTGCTTGCACCCCGCCTCGCAGGCCCTGCAGGCGATGCAGTTGTTTTCGTTATAGTACCAACCCGTCTGATTCGGATTTTTCGCCATTTATGGCCTCCCTTTACGCCTTGATGATCTTGACGCCGACTTCCTTGGCGACGATCTGGCCGGAGAACTTCTCGGCCTTGCCCGCGAAGAACTGGCCGTCCGCGGTCCCGGCGGGACACCAGGGATTGGCCTTGTTGAGGCTCCCCCGGGCGATCTTGCCGAGTCCCCAGTGGCCGTAGCCGTGCTGCAGGGCGACGACCTCGGGATGGATCCGTTCGGTCACCTGAACCGTGGCCTTCGCCTTCGCGTAGGGAGATTCGAGCCAGATGGCGTCTCCGTCCTTCAAACCCAGCCTGGCTGCGGTCGCGGAGTTGACGAGAAGCGGGTTGTCCGGCTTCATCTCCATCAGGTAGTCGTTGTTGAAAGTTCGCGAGTGCGTATGCTCGTTCTGCTTGAAGTTGATGAGGTGGAGGGGAAACTCGGAGGTCGGCCTGTCCTCGGGAACGCTGTATTCGGGCAGGCCGCTCAGCTTGTGCTTCTTGAGCAACGTCGACGCAAGCTCAAGCTTCCGTGTCGGGGTGTTGAACCCCTGCGCCAGCTTGCCGCCCACCTTCACGCCGACCGCCTTTCCGTCCTTGTCCTTCACGAGGCCGGTTTTCTCGTCCACGCCGCCGCCCTCGGGAACCTTGATCTCCTTCCGGAATTTCTCGTATTCCGTCTTCCCGAACATTCCCAAGGACGCCTTCTTGAAGGCTTCCCAGTCCTTGTTGGTCTTTTTCGGGAAATCGCTCGCGTCGTATTCGTCCTTGTAGAGGGCGTCATAGGTGAAGGCCGCCGGGCTGTGGCCCTTTTCGTCCTTCATGCCCATCTTCTTCATGAGCGCCATGAAGAACTCGACTTCCGTCATGCCGTTGATCACGGACTTGACGACCGGCTTCCGCATGCCCATCACCGGCCAGGTAACCCAGTGGGAGTTGAAGTCGTACCGCTCGAGGTAGACCGAACCCGGGATGACGATATCGGCCAGCTCGGCCGTCTCGCTCATGTGGGTGTCGTTCACCACCACGTACTCCAGCTTCTTGATGAACTCGATGTTCTTTTTCGTGTTCGGGACCGACATGACGAAATTCTGGAACACGAACACGCCCGCCTTCGGGATGCCGGATCCCGGGGTGGTCTCCTTCCCGGAGAGCACCACGTCGCGGGTCTCGATATAGATACCCGACCCGTGGCCCAGAAGGTATTTGGATCCTTTGCCGTCGACCCTCGGCTTCGAAAGCGAGGGCAGATTCATCGCGACGGAATGGTGCTTGCTCCCTTTCTTGTCGGGATTGATCATGGTCCCCGGCTTGTCCACCATGCCGAGCAGAGCCGTGAGAGCCGTGATCGCATACCCGCCGAGAGTGGCGTTCGTGTGGTGCCCGGGACCGCTCCAGGTGTCGATGAGGACCGGTTTCCCGGCCTTCGCCGTCTCGCCCATCTCGGTGGCGATCCTCTCGATCGTCTTCGCCGGCACGCTTGTGACCTTTTCCGCCCACTCCGGGGTCTTGTCGGCGACGTACTCCGCGTATTCGTCGTAGCCGACGCACCATTCGCCGACGAAGGCCTTGTTGACCAGGTCCTTCCGGATCAGCACATGGCCGATCGCAAGCGCCATCGCCCCGTCCGTTCCCGGGCGGATCGGCACCCATTCGTCGGATTTGGCGGCCGCCTGGTTGTAGAAGGGATCGACGTAAACCATCTTCGCGCCCTTCGCCCGGCCCCGGTTCCAGATCCCCGGGAGGAGGATCCACTTCGTCGCGCCGAGGAGATTCCAGCCGAACACCAACGCATAGGAGGTGTCCTCGAAATCGGCCAGGGGCCGCTCGTCCCCCATCACGAGCTTGAAGGATGCCTTTCTCGACACGTCGCACAGGTTGGAGTGGTTATGGTAGTTCGGCGTCCCGTATATCTTGCAGAAGTCCTGCTGGATATGGGTGAAGCTGTGGTCCTCGCTGAACCAGGCCAGGCTTTCCGGCCCGTATTTTTCCTTGATCTTCTGCAGGTTCTCGGCGACCTGGGCGACCGCCTCCTCCCAGGAGATGGCCTTCCATTTCCCGCCGCCTCGCTCTCCCACCCGCACCATGGGAGTCTTCAGCCGGTCCGGGTCGTACAGGGCCCTCAATCCCGAATTTCCCTTCGAGCAGAGCCTTCCCGCCGCGTCCGGATCGTTATAGAGGGCGGAAAGCTCCTTGAGCGCCTGCTCGTAGTTTGCGGAAGTATTGGCGATGTTGTTGGGGTTCGCCATCCCCTCGATCTTGACCGCCCGGCCGTTCACCACCTTCACCTTGATCCCCGACTGGCCGCCGCACATGTTGCAGTTGCTGTAGATCCACTCGCCGTTTTTGAGGTGCTTCTCTTGGGCGCCGGCGTCCCGGAAGATCCCCAGCTTGCCGTCCCAGATCAGGCCGCTCGCAATCGCCGCGCCGGCCAGCCCGGAGGTCCACTTGAGGAAGTCCCTCCGGGAGAACCTCTTCCCGGTGGCCTGTTCGAAAAGATCCTGCTCCTCTTTCGGAATCGCTCGTTTTTCCGCCATCGGACCCTCCCTTATTTCGCAAATAAGACTTTGGCACCCTTCATGCCGCCGCTGTGGCAATCCGCGCAAATGCCGGGGTCGACCTGCTTCCGCAGCGCGGCCGCGGATCCTTCGCGAATATCGACGGACTTGTGGCAGTCCGTACAATTCTTCGGCGTGTCCCGCTTCGACTCCAGATGGACCCGGTGCAGCGTCTTGATCTTTTTGTTAAGAGTCGCCGCCTTCTTGATGCCGGCGTGGCAGGAGAGGCATTCCTTGGTGGACATCTGCCCCGCGTTGCGGTGCAGCTCGACAAGATTGCGGGTCGCCGCCTCCGCCGGCGCTCCCGCGAAATGCAAGAGGAAACCTGTCCCCAGCAGCAACGACGCCGCCCACATCGACTTCCATCCGCTTCTCATGATTCCTCCTTGTTTCCGGGCACTATTTTTTTGACGCGCTACTCCGTCGACGCCAGGTCCCCTTGCCTGGATGAACCGCAAAAAAATCACCATTTCATGCAAAAAATCCACGCGTAAACCTTTGTTTACGAGCGCAACTCTTGTGCCAACCGTAACTTGCCGATATTAAAGGAGGCACCGTGGAGGAAGCGTTACGCAGGAGTAACACCTGCCGCAAAAATGAATGCTAAGAAGTTGAAAAGGCTAGAGAAAAAGAATGCGTCCCGGCGGGAAACGTACGTTACCTATTGGTAACGTTCGGCGCATGCCTTTTACCTGATTCCGTAGGCGTTCATTTTCTCCCAGAGGGTCTTTCTGCTGATGCCGAGTATTTCGGCTGCTTTGGTCCTGCCCCCCTGGGTCGTCTTCAGCACGCTCATGATATGGTTCTTTTCCGCGTCCGCCGCGACATCCGAAAGCAGCAGGGTCCTTGCCCCCTGCCGTCCGTGCCTCACCGTGGCGGGCAGTTCGTCCTGCCCGATCACCTCCGACATCGCCAGGGTGACGCACCGTTCGACCGTGTTTTCCAATTCCCGGATATTGCCGGGGTAATCGTATCCGAGAAGCGCACCTGCCGCTTCTTTCGAGAACCTGACATTCTTCGAAAGCTTCTTTCTGTATTTGTCCGTGAAGAACTCCATGAGGCTGGGAATATCCTCCCTTCGCTCTCTCAAAGGGGGAAGGACGATCGGTATGACGTTCAGCCGGTAATACAGATCCTCCCGGAAGCGTCCGGCTCTGACTTCATCTTCCAGGGTCTTGTTCGTGGCGGCTATCACGCGCACGTCGACGGTCAAGGTCGCGGTTCCGCCTATCCTCTCGAACTGTCTTTCCTGCATGACCCGGAGGAGCTTGGATTGCGTGGAATGAGGAAGGTCCCCGATCTCATCGAGGAATATGGTCCCGCCATCGGCAAGCTCGAACCGGCCGGGCTTCCTTCTTATCGCGCCCGTGAACGCCCCCTTTTCATGGCCGAACAGCTCGCTCTCGATGAGCCCTTCCGGCAGCGTGGAGCAGTTCACCTTGATCAACGGTTTGTCCTTTCGCGTTCCCTGGTAGTGGATGGCGGTGGCCACGAGCTCCTTGCCTGTTCCGCTTTCGCCAAGGAGGAGAACGGTTGAGGCCGAGGCGGAGACTTTTTCGATGAGGGAGAAGACCCCTTTCATCACGACGCTTTCGCCGATTATTTCGGGCGCGCGGCAACACGTGTTGAGGTCTTTCCGGAGCCTGATGTTTTCCTCCTTAAGCCTCGAAAGTTCCAGCGCCCTTTCGACCAGCAGCAGGAACTCATCGAGGGCAAAGGGCTTCGTGATGTAGTCAAAGGCTCCGAGCTTCATCGCCTCTACGGCGTCCTTTATGGTGCCGTATGCGGTCATCACGATGACCTGGGCTTCTCCCTGTCTCGCAACGGCCCGGACAATGTCGAACCCGTCCATGTCGGGGAGTCTCACATCGGTTACCGCGACATCGAACGAGGAGTTGGCGAGGGCGGACAGGCCGGCCGCACCCGTCGCAAAGGACAGGACCTCGTATCCCGCCCTTTTCAGCGCGTCTTCCAGCGTGACGCGCATGATCTTCTCATCCTCTATCAGAAGGACGGTTTCTTTCATACGGGCTGACCCGCGGGGAAACGCATGATGAACCGGGTGCCCTTTCCCATTTCGGTTTCCACGGCGATCTCCCCATCGTAATTCCGGACGATTTCATAGGTCAACCAGAGACCAAGGCCGGTCCCCTCCCCGGTAGGCTTGGTCGTGAAGAAGGGATCGAAGATCCTGCCGACGTTCTCGGAAGCGATGCCGCACCCGGTGTCGACGACCTCGATGGCGACGGCTGCGTCCGTCAGGGTGGCCCTCACCGTCAGCACGCCTTCCGCATCCATGGCGTGGATCGCGTTGATGAAGAGGTTGAGGAACAGCTGCTGAAGATCATGCACGTCGAAGGTAAACCGGAGGTCGTCGGGGACCTCGTTTCTGAAAGTGATCCCGCCTTTCCCGATCTTGTACTTCAGGAAGGCGTGGACCCTCTCGACCGCGCTTCGGATATTTGTTTCAACAGGGGCGTGCTCGGCCTTCCGGGACATCCAGAGAAGCTTGCTCACTGTCGACTCGATCCGGTCCATGCCTTCCCTGACCAGATCGAGGTATTTCTCTCTCAGCTCGGGGTCTCCGCCGTTCTGCTTCAACATCCGGAGGCAGTTGAAGATCCCGCCGAGGGGGTTGTTTATCTCGTGGGCGACCCCCGCCGCGAGAACGCCGATGGACGCGAGTTTCTCCGACTGCACCAATTTTTCGTGGGTCTTTTTCAGCTCTTCGTTGGCCTGCCTGATCCTCTCGATCATGCTGTTGAACCGGTCGCCAAGGACCGCAAGCTCATCATGGCCCTTCACATCGACCTTCAGGTCGAGGTAGTCTCCCCGCGCCTGGTCCATCGTGTTTGCAAGCTGCGTTATCGGGCTGATGAACCTCCTGCTCAGGAACACGATGATCGCGAAGCCCGCGAGAAGGAGGACGATCGTCAAGAGCACGATCCTTTTCACGGTGCCGAGGATTTCGTCCTCCACCTTCTTGAGGGATATCCCGAATTTCAACGTCCCCCACCTCTTCTTGCCGATCGAGAGAGGGACGCCGAAATCCAGGGCGTTGTGTCCGGCATCGGCGAAATGCTGCACGGTGGTCCTGTCTCCGGCGAGCGTCTTTCGTGTCAACGGATCCGAATATACCTTCCCGTATTCGGTGATATCGTTGTGGGAGATCACCTTGCCTTCTTCATCCAGGATCGCCATGTACAGCAGGTCCGCATCCTGCCTGTTGAAGATCTCCAGGATGTAATTGTCGAGAAGTCCGCCTTCCTCCACGAGCCCGAGCTTTTCGTAGATCAGGTCGTTGATGATCGGTATCGCAAGCGTCTCGCCGAGGAGGCGGCCCTGCTTTTCCACCTCCGCGTACAGGATGCTCTTTCCCCTCTCGACCGCCAGATAGCCGAGCACGCTCATCATCACGATGATGGAGCACGTCGTGAGGAGAATGAATTGAAACTGAAGGCCCTTCCTTGAGAACAGATCGATCAGGCGGGTCATAGTCTTATCTTCGGATGGCATCCCCTGCCGCAGCTCTGCGGGACGGCATTGATCTGCGAGCGGATGTTTTGGTAGTCCCTGTCCGATGCCTCGGTGAACCCGTTCCTCAACTCTTCATCCAGACGCTTCAATACCCTTTGCCCCCCATCGTCCGACGGGTTCAGGTCGAGAAGCGCCCTTTTGGCATTTTCCACGATCGATACGGGCACTCCCGGTCCGGCAACGAGCGGTCCCGTGGGGATATCCTCCGACTCGGCAATCGCCTCTATGCCAAGCTTCATATATTTCCTTGCCACCGAGTCGCGCACCGCCCCCGCGGCGTACTGTCCCTTGAGCACGGCTTTTACCACCGAATCGTGATAATCGAAGTTGAAATAGCCTTTCAGGTCGCCGAGATGTATCCCCGAGTTGGCAAGGAGATAGCGGGGAACAAGGTTTCCCGACGTCGATCTGGACGAGGCGAAGGCGACGCTCTTCCCCTTCAGTTCGGAAAGACTCTTCAGGGGGTTGTCTTTCTTTTTGATGATGACGCTCTTATACCGCGCGGTCCCGTCGGCGCCCCTCGGTTTCAGGATGCAGACCGCGCCGTATTTCGCGCGCGCCTCCAGGTACGTCAAGGGTCCCAGCAGGGCGACATCCGTCTCCCCGCTTCCGAGAGCGTTCACGGTCTCCTCATAGTTTTTCTTCAGCACAAGCTCGTAGGCATAAGGCGTCTTCGTCGACAGGTAATCGAGTAGAGGCTGATACTTCTCATACATGATCCGGGGGTTGTCCCTGGGGATGACGCCGAAACGCACGGTCCTGCTGTCCTTGCGTTTCGCCGCGATCGTCGAAATACCTGCAATGGCGCGTTCCATCTCCCGAATCGTGTCATAGTTCTTGTCCGGGACCTCGACAAACCCGTCGATCATCATGGCCCCGAGAATCGCCTTTCCCTTTGGCGTCTTATGCATGGTGAGAAAGGCGTCCTTGACCCTTTTTTTCAACATGGGGTCGATATCCCTGGTCACCACCACCGGAGGGATTCCATAGGGAGGAGAGCGTTTGATCACCTTTGTCTGTTTGGCATAGGGGGAGCCGGCCTTCCGCATGTACTCAAACACCAGGCTATCCACCGCCGCGCCGTCCGCGACCTTCTTCGCCACCATCTCGACCGACTTGTTGTGACTGTAACTATACAGAACTCTCCTGAAAAATTTTTCGGGAGCGTATCCCATCGTCTTGAGAAGGCAGGTGGGATAGATCTTGCCGGTATTGGAGTTCGGGTCCGTAAAAGCGAAGACCTTTCCCTTGAGCTCCGGGAAGGCCTTGATGGGACTGTCGTTATGAACGATAACGTAGGAGCGGTACATCGGGCTTCCGTCCACGCTCGGGGCGACCAGGAGCTCGACGCCGAACTTCTCGCGGTCCTTCACATAGGGAGCGGAACAGATGAACGCGATCTTGACCTCGCCCCGTTCGAG
Organism: Deltaproteobacteria bacterium; assembly: GCA_016220005.1. Classification (GTDB taxonomy): domain Bacteria; phylum Desulfobacterota; class Deferrimicrobia; order Deferrimicrobiales; family Deferrimicrobiaceae; genus JACRIV01. Next base: position 21,173 of record JACRIV010000021.1, on the reverse strand, counting down.
GAGCCCATCCATCTCTTCATAGGTTCGCCGGTGGACCATCTGGACAGGCTGCTGGATCCGGCCCCCGATGTAATCGATGATCTCCTGGTAATACTTGACCGCGTCGACCGGCGTGATCATCGACGATACGCCGATCCGGATCGGTTCCTGCTGTGCGGCGGACCGGAGAAGAGTAACGGGGGCGGAGGCGAAAAGAAGAGCGAGAAACACGACAACGCTGCCGAAGCGGGCGCGGCCCATGCCGGGTAGGATCTTTTTTCCCTTCATCGACTTACAGCTCGTTTGCGCGTAACCCGCAGCTGTGCGCCTTGCGAGGGAGTTTCGTTCAGCGCCATCGTTTCGGCCTCCGGCCAAATAGAATTGTGAAGCCTCGACCCGATCCGTGTCCATGGAAAATGCGGGACGCTTCCCGCGCGGGCGCGTGAATCCCGCCCGCGTTTTTGGTACGATTCACCCAATGAGAAGAGACGGAGGGCAATGCCGATGAAGATTCGCGCCATCGACCAGATGGACCTTTCCGGGAAGCGGGTGCTGATCCGCGTCGATTTCAACGTACCGCTGGACAAGGCGGGAAACATCACCGACGACACCCGGATCCAGGCGGCGATCCCCACCGTCCGGCACGCGGCGACGAGCGGCGCCAAGACGATCCTGCTCTCCCACCTGGGCCGGCCGAAGGGGAAGAAGGTTCCGGAGATGAGCCTCGCCCCCGTCGCGAAACGGCTCTCCTCCCTGCTGGGCAAGGAGATGTCTTTCGTTCCCGACTGCGTGGGAGAAGCGGTGGAAAAAGCGGTCTGCGCCATGCGGCCGGGCGACGTCCTCCTGCTGGAGAACGTCCGGTTCCACCCCGAGGAAGAAAAGAATGACGAGGAGTTCGGGAAGAGGCTCGCCGCCCTGTGCGACGTGTACGTGAACGACGCCTTCGCCACCGCCCACCGCGGCCACTCCTCCAACGTCGCGGTCACGAAGTTCGTCAAGGAGAAGGCGGCGGGGCTGCTCATGAAAAACGAGATCGCCTATTTCGAGAAGGCGCTCGTCGACCCGGCGAGGCCCCTGGTCGCGGTCTTCGGGGGGGCCAAGATCTCCGGGAAGATCGAGGCCATCAACAACGTGCTGGGGAAAGTGGACAAGATCCTCATCGGCGGGGCGATGGCGAATACGTTCTTCGCGGCGCAGGGGCACGAAGTCGGGAAGTCCCTCTTTGAGGCCGAGATGCTCGGCACGGCACGGCAGGTGCTCGCCAACGCGGCGGGCCGGAAGGTCAAACTGTACCTGCCCGTGGACGTCGTGGCGGCCGACCGGCTCGAGGCGTCCGCATCCACGCGCGTGGTCCCTGTCCAGGAGATCCCCGTCGGCTGGCTGGCGGCCGACGTGGGCCCCGCGACCTCCCTCCTGTTCAAGGAGGCGATCCATGACGCCAAGACGATCGTGTGGAATGGGCCGATGGGGGCTTTCGAGATGGGCCCCTTCGCCAACGGGACCTTTTCGCTGATGCGGGCGCTCGCCGAAAGCAGCGCGATCACCATCGTCGGCGGAGGGGACACCGACACGGCGCTCCACAAGGCGGGGCTCTTCTCCCGGATGTCCTACGTCTCCACCGGCGGCGGGGCGTTCCTTGAGCTGCTCGAAGGCAAGCGGCTGCCCGGGATCGTGGCGCTGGAAGGAGAGTAACCGTTTAAGTCCAGTAGCCCCGCTTCTTGTGCAGCTCGATCTCGTCCTCGACCATCTTGAGGTGGCGGCGCTCCTCCTCGATCATCTTCCTGTACATCTCCCGCCCCTCTTCGTCGCGGGCCTCCTCGAGGAACTTCGTGTAGAACTCGATGCCGATCCTCTCCTGCTTCTGCGCCTCCAGGAGGTTCCGGTTGAACTGCATCAGCTCGGAAACACGGACGTAATCGACCCCGTACTGGCCTTTCCCTTCGTCAACGTCCTTCCGCTCCATCCCGCAGAGTCTCTTCCAGAACGATCCCATGCGCCGCCTCTTCTTCTCCAAGGTTGAACAAGCGCTCTCCGTCGTTCATTGTATAATTGGGGCGGGAAACCGATCAAAGGCTTTTCCGCGCTCTCCATCTCCGGAGGATAACGTGCCGCACCCTTCCCCGAAATCCCGCATCGAGGAGCTCCGGCGGCTCATCCGATACCACAACGAACGCTATTATCGAGAGGACGCCCCCGAAATCTCCGACGCGGAGTACGACGCCCTGTTCCGGGAGCTCCAGAAACTGGAGGAAGCCCATCCCGAATTCTTCGATCCCGATTCCCCCACCCGCCGCGTCGGCGCGGAGCCCGTCGAGGCGTTCGGCACGGTCGTACGAGAGATCCCGATGCTCTCTCTCCAGAACGCCTTCCGGGAAGAAGAGCTGGTCGAGTTCGACGCCCGGACCCGCCGGTTTCTGCGCGGGCGGGGGCACGGACTGGAAGCGATCCTCGACGCCCGTGGATATGTGGCCGAGGTCAAGATCGACGGGCTCGCCGTCGAGCTCGTCTATGAAAACGGCACGTACGTCCGCGGCGCGACGCGGGGCGACGGGGTCCGCGGGGAAGACGTCACCGCCAACCTGAGGACCGTCCCGGACGTCCCGCTGTCCATCCCCCGGAAGGCGGCCCATAGCGTACGCGGCGTCATCGCGCCGGCTCCGCCCCCCTACCTCTCGGTACGCGGCGAGGTCTACATGACGAAGGCCGATTTCCGGGATCTCAACCGGGGGCGGGAGCGGTTGGGAGAGCCCGTCTTCGCCAACCCGCGCAACGCGGCCGCCGGGTCCGTCCGCCAGCTCGACCCGCGCGTCACCGCGAGCCGCCGGCTCCGTCTCTGGGTGTACGGCACGGGGCAGGACCCCTCGAAAACGGGGGTATCCTTGTTCACGCACCACGGGGAGGAGCTCGATATCCTCAAGGGGTGGGGCTTCCCGGTCAACACGGAGTACAGCCGGGTGTGCCGCACCGTCGACGAGGTCCTGTCGTTCTACCGGGAGGTGGAGGGCAGGAAGGACGCCCTCCCCTACGAGATCGACGGGATCGTCGTCAAGGTCGACGCGGTCGAACTCCAGCGGGAGCTCGGGGAGATCTCGCGCTCCCCCCGCTGGGCGATCGCGGCGAAGTTCTCACCGGACCGCGCCGAGACGACGGTGGAGGACATTATCGTGAGCGTGGGCCGCACCGGGACGATCACCCCCGTGGCGGTCCTCTCGCCGGTCGTCGTGCGGGGCGTCACCGTCCGGAGGGCCACACTTCACAACCAGGACCTGATCGACGAGAAGGACATCCGCGTGGGGGACCGGGTGGTCGTCCAGCGCGCCGGAGACGTCATCCCCGAGGTGGTGGAATCCCTGTCCGCCGGTAAAAAGGAACCGGGACGCGAGGGACCTTTCCGCATGCCCGACCGCTGCCCGATCTGCTCCTCGCCCGTCGAGCGGATCCCCGGGGAGGCCGCCCACCGATGCACCGGAAAGGGGTGCGTGGGGAAGAGGAAGGAATCGCTGCGCCACTTCGTCTCCAAGGACGCCATGGACATCGAGGGGATGGGGCCCAAGATCCTGTCCGCCCTTGTCGACTCCGGTCTGGTTTCCGAGCCGGCCGACCTCTACGATCTGGACGCGCAGACGCTCGCCGCCATGGAGCGCCTGGGGGACAGGTCGGCGGGAAACCTCATCCGGGCGATCGAGAAGAGCCGGACGCCGACCCTGTCCCGGTTCCTCTACGCCCTGGGGATCCCGCACGTGGGGCAGCACCTGTCGGAGGTGCTCGCCCGCCATTCCGGGTCGCTCCCCGCGGTCCGCCGGTCGACGCGGGAGGAGCTGATGGAAGTGCACGAGATCGGGCCGGAGGTCGCGGAGGCGGTCTCCGGCTTTTTCTCCTCCGAGGAGGGGAAGCGGATCGTCGACCGCCTTCTCGACAGAGGTAGAATAAAGGTCCGGCCCGAGCCGCCCCGCGAAGGAAGCATGGCCGGAAAGACCTTCCTCTTCACGGGGGCCCTCGAGATGCCGCGGGCCAAGGCGCAGGAGCTCGTGCGTAAGGCGGGCGGCATCGTCGCGGCGGGGGTGAGCCGGAAGGTCGATTTCCTGGTGGCGGGCGCCGATCCCGGGTCGAAGCTGGCCAAGGCGCGCAAGACGGGGATAAAGGTGATCACGGAGGAGGATTTCGTGAAGATGGCGGGAGGGAGGGTGCCGTAGATGAAGGAGGTCTCGGAGGCGCACGTCGTCGTCTCGGGCCGCGTCCAGGGGGTGTTCTTCCGCGCCACCACCCGGGACGTGGCGATCCGCCACGGCGTGCGCGGGTACGTCCGCAACCTCCCGGACGGCCGGGTCGAAGCGGTGCTGCAGGGGGAGCGCGGCGCGATCGAGAAGGTCATCGCCTTCATGCGCGAAGGCCCCCCCGGCGCCTTCGTGATGGAAACCGCCGTCGACTGGAGGGTCCCCTCGGAGAACTGCGATGGATTCACCGTCCGCCACTGAGCCCTGGGTCGCGGCCCACTGGCGCACCGAGGGGAACGCCGTCCGCTGCGAGCTGTGCCCCCACCACTGCCTGATCGCCGACGGGAAGCGGGGGATCTGCCGGGTGCGGGAGAACCGCGGGGGGACGCTCATCGCCGCCACCTACGGGAAGGTGGCGGCCGTCCAGATGGACCCGATCGAGAAGAAGCCGCTCTTCCATTTCCACCCCGGGAAGCAGATCCTCTCCGTGGGGTCCGTCGGGTGCAATTTCCATTGCGGCTTCTGCCAAAACTACCACCTCGTCCTTGCGCAGGCGCCGCTGTCCCCCGTCCGAATCCCGGATCTCGTCCGCGCGGCGAAGAACGCCGGCTCCGTGGGGATAGCCTACACCTACAACGAGCCCCTGATCTGGTATGAGTTCGTCGCGGACTGTGCCCGGGAATTCCGGAAGGCGGGGATGGCCAACGTGCTGGTGACCAACGGGTACGTCTCGCCGGAGCCGCTGGCGGAGCTCCTTCCGCTCATCGACGCCATGAACATCGACCTCAAGTCGATGGCCCCTTCCTTCTACAAGAAGATATGCGGGGGGACCCTCCCCCCGGTCCTCGAAACGATCCGCGCGAGCGCCCGAAGCGTCCATGTGGAGATCACCACTCTCCTGGTCACCGGCGAAAACGACTCCGACGACTCCATCCGGCAGGTGGTCGATTTCGTCGCGGGCCTCGACCCGGAAATTCCCGTGCACTTCTCCCGGTACTTTCCGCAGTACCGGTTCACCGCCCCTCCGACCCCCGCGGACCGGCTCGAGGCGGCCTGGCGCATCGCCCGCGAAAAGCTCCCCTACGTATACGTGGGGAACTACCACCTGCCCGGGGGGGAGGACACCCGTTGTCCCCGATGCGGCAAGACGGTCGTCCGGAGGGCCGGCTACCGCACCGACCCGGCCGGCGTGTCGGGCGCCCGTTGCGCCTCCTGCTCCGGTCCGCTCCGTTTCGTGGTATAAATTACTCCGATGAGAAGCGCAATTTTCGCTCTCCTCCTGTGCCTCGCCCTCTGGGCGGCTCCGCCCGCCCCGGGATCGGGGGACAACGTCTCCCGGGGAATCGCAACCTTCGAGGAGCGCGCGGCGGCGGAGAAGATGAGCCGGTCCCGCTACCGCAACCTGGAAGTGGCCTCCCTGGTCCTCATCCTGATCGTGGGCGGCGGCGCAATCCTCTGGGCGGTGAGGAGGAAGTAGCCGTGAGAGCCTCTCTCCGCAGACGGATCCTGATCGTCGACGACGAGCCGCAGATCCTGACCTTCCTGCGCGACCTCTTCCAGTCCCACGGATGGGACGTCTACGACGCGTCTTGCGGGACGGAAGGAATCGAGAAGCTCGAGCGCGAGCGGTACGACGTCGTCCTCACCGACCTCAAGATGCCGGGCGCCGACGGGATCGAGGTGCTCCGGACCGTGAAGAAGATCCAGTCCGACGCGGAAGTGGTCCTCATGACCGCTTACGGCACGGTCGACAGCGCGATCGAGGCGATGCGGGCGGGCGCCTTTCACTTCCTCATGAAGCCCTTCCGGTCCGAGGAGGTGATCCACCTCGTCGAGAAGGCCTACGGCCACCGGCAGCTTAAAAGGGAAAACCTCTTCCTGAAGGCGGAAGTCCGCGGGCGGCACCAGCTCCAGGCCGTCGTCGGCACCAGCGGCGCCATCCAGGAGGTGATCGCCCAGGTCCAGCGTCTGGCGGACACCGATACCCCGGTCCTGATCGAGGGCGAGCGCGGAACGGGACGGGGATTCTTCGCGCGGGTGATCCATTTCAACAGCTCGCGCGCCGGCGGTCTCTTCGTGCCCGCCGTTTGCGCGGGGGTCCGCGAGGACCTGCTCGAGAGCAACCTGTTCGGCCACGCCGCCGGCGCCTACCGGCAGGCCACGCTGCCGCGGGCGGGAAAGATCGAGCTGGCGAACCACGGAACGATCTATCTTGCCGACATCGATAAGGCGGGCGCCGGAATCCAGGAGCGGATACTCCGGCTGCTGACGAGGAAGACCATCTCTCCGGTGGGGAGCGGCCAGGAGATCGAGGTCGACGTCCGACTGGTGGCCTCCACGCAGTCCGACCCGGGCAAGCCGGCGCTGAGCGACAAGTTCCCGGGGGCGCTCCGGGACGCTCTGGAGCCGGGGACCATTCGGCTCTCCCCGTTGCGGAAGAGCAGCGAGGACATCCCGCTGCTCCTTCACCATTTCCTCTTCGAGGCGAACCGGGACCGGAAGAAGCCGCTACGCGGCTTCAGCGAAGCCGCCGTCTCCGCCCTGGCCGCCTACACCTGGCCGGGGAACGTCCGGGAGCTTACGGAGCTCGTCAGGGCGATCTCCTCCCGGAAGAAGCAGGGGACCGTGGTGGATGCCGCCGACCTCCCCACGGAAATCCTGTACGGCCGCAAGCGGAGGGGGGCGTCCGACCAGCCTTCCGCCGCGAAGCAGGATACGGACATCCGCGACGCCATCGAAAGCCTCGAGAAACCGATGGTCCTGCAGGCCCTCGCCCTGGCCGAAGGGGACAAGGAGAAGGCCGCCGAGCTCCTCCATATCGACGTGGCCGCGCTCGTGGAGCTGATCCGGCAGCACGGAATCGAGTAGCGCCCCAACGAAACCCCTATACGGAGGAACAGGATGAAAGCCGCCTTTTTTCGCGAGCACGGCAGCCTGGACAAGGTTGAATACGGGGACCTTCCGGATCCGGTACCCGGGGCGGGGCGGGTGCGGGTCCGCATCCGTGCCGGCGCGCTGAACCACCTGGACATCTTCGTCCGGAACGGCATCCCCGGCATCGCCCTGCCCTTCCCCCACGTCATGGGATCGGACGGCGCGGGCGTGGTCGAATCGGCCGGGCCCGGCGTGACGCGGGTCAAACCCGGCGACGAGGTGGTGCTGAACCCCGGGATCAACTGCGGGGCCTGCGAGTTCTGCCTCAAAGGGGAACACTCGCTGTGCGTGACCTTTCACCTTCTCGGGGAGCACGTGGCCGGGACCTGCGCCGAGTACATCGTCGCGCCGGAGGCCAACGCCTACCCGAAGCCCAAGGGGCTTTCCTGGGAGGAGGCCGCGGCGTTCCCGCTCACCTTCCTCACCGCCTGGCGGATGCTCGTCACGAAGGCGCGTGTCAAACCCGGCGAGTCGCTTCTCATCATCGGGATCGGCGGGGGGGTGGCCGTCGCCGCCCTCCAGATCGCGAAGATGCTCGGGCTCGCCGTCGGGGTCACTTCGGGGAGCGCGGAGAAGCTCGCCCGCGCGAAGGCGCTGGGCGCGGACTTCGGCATAGACCATTCCGCGGGCGACTTCTCCCGGGAGATCCGGAAGATCACCGGCAAGCGGGGCATGGACGTCGTCCTCGACTCGGTGGGGAAGGCCACCTGGAAGCAGTCGATCGCCTCCCTGGCCAGGGGCGGCCGGCTGCTCACCTGCGGGGCCACCACCGGCCCCAACCCGGAAGAGGACATCGGCCGGATCTTCTGGAACCAGCTCACCGTCTACGGATCGACCATGGGCACCCACGGCGAGTTCGCCGAGATGCTCCGGATGTTCCATGACGGGCGGCTGCGGCCGGTCGTCGACGCCGTGTTCCCCCTGTCCCAGGCGAAAGAGGCGTTGCGGCGGCTCGAGGAGAAGCGGCAGTTCGGCAAGATCGTCATCAAGGTCGATTGAGGTCCGCGCAGGCAGGACATCCTGAAAGGAGGTCTTTCGATGATCACCTTCGAGTACCGGTTCGACGTGCTGCCGGGGAAGCTCGCCGAGTACGGAAAGTACGTGAGGGGGCCGGGCAAGGACGTCTGGCTCAAGTTCCAAGGCGTCAAGGCGGTGCGCGTCTACAAGAGCATGCTCGGCGGCTCCTCCCCGCAGCGGCAGGTCCAGGTGGACCTGGAGAACCTCGCGGCGCTGGAAAAGATCCTCGCCGACCCTGCCTTCCAGAAGGTGAAGGAGAAGTTCCACGGGCTGGTGACCCACGTCACCGACTCGCTCCTCGTGCAGGTCTCCGAGAAGAAGAAGTAAGAAGAAGTAAGCGGAACCGCCCGATCCTCAGGGATACCAGTCGGCCCTGGTCAGCGGCAGGCCGCTTCTTCCCCGGTCGGGCTTCGAGAGCAGCGCCTGGTAGACGCCGGTCCGGCCTATCCGGAACCCGTAGGCCGCACCGGACAGGTACAGACGCCAAGTGCGGCAGGTCACCTCGCCTGCGGCGCGAAGCGCCTCATCGTAACGGGCCTGGAGCCGCCTCGCCCAGTGCCGGAGCGTCAGGACGTAGTGCTCCCGCAGGCTCTCCACGTCGCGCACCTCGAAGCCGCTCCGCTCGGCGACCCGCAACGTCGTGCTGATCGGCAGCAGCTCGCCGTCCGGGAAGACATACCGGTCGGCGAAGAGGGGACCGGGACGGGGAGGCTCGCTGAGACTGCAGGCGATTCCGTGATTGAGGAACACCCCGCCCGGGCGGAGCAGCCGCCATGCGCACCGGAAGTATTCCGGGAGCCGGCTCTCCCCCACGTGCTCGAACATCCCGACGCTCGCCAGCTTGTCGTAACCGTCCGGCTCGTCCCGGTCCCGGTAATCGCAGACCTCGACCCGGCAGCGTTCGGCCAGCCCTGCCCGGCGGATCCTCTCGGTCGCGTAATCGGCCTGCGGACGGCTGAGCGTGATGCCGACCGCCTCCACGCCGTACTTCTGCACGGCGTGGAGGATCAGCCCGCCCCACCCGCAGCCGATGTCCAGGAACCGCTCTCCGGGGCGCAGGCGAAGCTTGCGGCAGACGTAATCGAGCTTCCGCTCCTGGGCGGCGTCCAGGTCCTCGTCGGGGGAGGCGAAGTACGCCGCGGAATAGACCATCCGGCTGTCCAGCCACAGAGAGTAGAACTCGTTGGAGACGTCGTAGTGGTAGGTGACGACCGCCGCGTCGCGCTTCCGGGAATGGAGGAGGCCCCGCAGCCGCGGGGGCTTCCGGCCCGAGAGGGGCGAGCCGCCTGCGGGCAGGATCAATAGCTTCCTCCCCAGCCGCAACCGTTCCGCCGTTCCGAGGCGAAGGCCGACGAGATAGTCGGCCAGGGCGAACGCGCTTTCGAAATCCCCTTCGACGTCGAAGTCGCCGTGGATATAGGCTTCGCCGAGGGAGACCTCGTTCAGGGGCCAGAGCATCCTGCGCGGTGCGCCGGGGTGGCGCAGGACCAGGGTGAAACAGGCCGCCTCACCCGGTTCCGGGGGCAGGATGGAACCGTCCCAAAAGCGAACGGCGAAGTTGCGGGGGCGGCAGTTCCCGAGCAGATCCTGGAATAGTTCGAGGCAGAGCGGGGCAGCCCGGTCAGGAGGCGTCGCAAGGAGTTCCGCCATGATGGCTCCTTTCTCGCTTCCGTGTCGATGGTTTACGCGATGGGGATCACGCTTCCTCCGTTGCCGGGCCTCCTGCAGCGTGTCTGCATACATTTTGATGCAAAGAATACCTTTTTTGATCCTTCACGGTTGGGTTCTCGCTCTCTGGCGCAGGATTTCCGCGTAGACTTCCTTGCGGGAGAGGCCGGTCCGCTCCGAGATCTCCCGCGCGAGGTCGCGCGAGGACCCCGAGGCGTCCTCGATAGCCGCACCCACGATCTCCTCCACGGACATCTCCACCGTCTTCTGGGCCCCGCCCACGACCAGGGTGATCTCCCCGAGGACCGTCCCGCGGCGGGCGATTTCCGCGGCAAGCTCCGAGAGGGTCCCTCGGAGGATCTCCTCGTGGACCTTCGTCAGCTCCCGGACGAGGCAAGCCCGGCGCTCGCCGAGGATCTCGGACGCCTCCGAGAGAAAGGCCGCCACGCGCTGGGGCGACTCGTAGAAGATCATCGTCCGGGTCTCTTCCACGAGGGCCGAAAGCGCCTTCCTGCGCTTCTCCTTCCGGTGCGGGAGGAACCCCTCGAAGGCGAAATGGTCGGTGGGAAGGCCGGACACGACAAGCGCCGAGATCAGCGCCGACGGCCCCGGGATCACCTCGACGGGGATCTCCGCGCCGATCGCCTCCCGAACCAGCTCGTACCCGGGGTCGGAAATCGCCGGGGTCCCGGCGTCGGAGACGAGCGCCACGCTCTCTCCCTCCGAAAGCCGCCGCATGAGGACGGCGCCCGCCCGCTGCTTGTTGTAGTCGTGGAAGATGAACATGGGGGTGCGGATCTCATAGCGGTTGAGGAGCTTCACCGTCCGCCGGGTGTCCTCGCAGGCGATGACCGACACCTCCTTGAGGATGCGGATCGCCCGCAGCGTGATGTCCTCCAAGTTTCCCAGCGGCGTCGCAACGATGTAAAGGGTCCCCTTGCTCACGATCGTCCTCCATAATGGAAGCTGTAATGGTCCATTACGGGGAAGCTGTAATGGTCCGCTACAGCTTCCGGTTGTCGATGACCCGTTTGGGCTTCCCCTCGAACCGCTCGAGGGTATCCTTTTTCACGAGCTTCACGTCCACGGTGATCCCCAGCTCGTGCACCAGCCGTTTCCGGATCGTGTCCACCATGCCGGCTTGCCGGCGCTCCTGGTCGAAGAAGGCCGCCTCGGCGGCCTCCAAGAGGACCGTGACCTCGTCCATCGCCCCCTTGCGGTCGACCACGATCTGGCAGGGGGGCTCGGTCCCCTCGATCTCGAAGAGCAAAGACTCGATCTGGGAGGGGAAGACGTTCACCCCCCGGATGATCAGCATGTCGTCCGTCCGGCCCACCACCCGGCTCATCCGCCTCCCCGTCCGGCCGCACGGGCATGGCTCCACGAGGAGGCGGGTCAGGTCCCGCGTCCGGTACCGGATCATCGGGAACGCCTCTTTGGTGAGCGTCGTGATGACGAGCTCCCCCTTCTGGCCGGCCGGCACAGGCCGAAGCGTTTCCGGGTCGATCACCTCCACGAGGAAGTGGTCCTCGCTGATGTGGAGGCCTTTGCGCTCCAGGCACTCGCCCGACACCCCCGGGCCGAGGACCTCCGACAGCCCGTAATTGTCGGTGGCGACGATCCCCAGGGCGTCCTGGATCTCCTGCCGCATCCTCTCCGACCACGGCTCCGCGCCGAAGAGGCCGTACTTGAGCGACAAGGCCGATACGGGGATCCCCATCTCCCGGATCGTGTTGGCGACCAGCATGGCGTAGGAGGGGGTGCACAGCAGCGCCGTCGTCTTGAAGTCCCTCATGATCTTGATCTGGCGCGCGGTGTTTCCGCTGGACGCAGGGATCACGGAGGCGCCGACCCGCTCTGCGCCGTAGTGCAGGCCGAATCCCCCGGTGTACAGCCCGTACCCGAAGGAGATCTGTACGACGTCGTCCTTGGTCACCCCGCCGGCGGTGAGGACACGGGCCGCGAGGTTGCTCCACGTCTTGATGTCGTTGCGCGTATAGCCCACCACCGTGGACGTCCCCGTCGTGCCCGAGGAGGCGTGGATGCGAACGACCTCCCGGAGCGGCACCGCGAACAGCTCGTAGGGGTAATTTCCCCTCACGTCCTCCTTTGTCGTGAACGGCAGCCGCGAGAGGTCCGAGACGGACTCGATGTCCTCCGGCGAGATCCCCATCGCGTCGAACTTCTTCCGGTAGAAGGGGACGTGCGCGTAGACGCGATTGAGCGTTGACTGCAGACGCTCTATCTGGAGCTGCTCGAGCTCCTCGCGGTCCAGACACTCCTTGTCGGGTTCCCAGTACATTGTACCCTCCGATCCGTCACATCTTTCCTTCCGCGTCCAGGTCGCGGCCAAGGTAGGCGCGCTGCACCTCCCGGTTCGAGAGCAGGTCTTCCGCCGTCCCTTCCATGATGATCCTGCCGGTTTCGATGACGTACCCGCGGTCCGCGATGCCCAGCGCGGCCTTCGCGTTCTGCTCGACGAGCAGCACCGTGTTGCCTTGCTTGCGAAGCCTCGTGATGATCGAGAAGATGTCTTTCATGACGAGCGGCGCAAGGCCCATCGAGGGCTCGTCCATCATGATGAGCTTCGGACGGGCCATGAGGGCCCTTGCGATGGCGAGCATCTGCTGCTCGCCGCCCGACAGCGTGCCGGCGAGCTGCCGCTCGCGCTCCTTCAGACGGGGGAAGATCGCGTAGAGGCGTTCGAGGTCGTCCCGGACCGCCTCGCCGCGCCGTTTCCGGTATTGCGGGTAGGCGCCCAGGAGGATGTTTTCCCTGACGGTCATGGGAGCGAAGACCTGCCGTCCCTCGGGCACGAGCGAGCAGCCGAGGAAGACGATCTTCTCCGGCGGGAGCTTCCCGATATCCTGCATGTCGAAGAGAATTTCGCCCGAGCGCGCCCGGAGCAGTCCCGAGATCGTCTTCAGGAGGCTGGTCTTCCCCGCGCCGTTGGCCCCTATGATCGTGACGATCTCGCCGGCCCGGATGTGCATCGTGACCTTCTTCAGCACCTTCAGCCTGCCGTATCCCGACTCGACGTTCTTGATTCTCAGCATGGATTCCTCAAAGCCGGACTGCCGCCGCGATTTCGTTCACTGGTCGTCCCCCAGGTACACGCGGATCACTTCCGGGTTCTTCTGGATGGAGAGGGGACGGTCCTCCGCGATCTTCTGACCGTAGCTCAGCACGACGACTTCGTCCGAGATCTTCATGACGAGCTCCATGTCGTGCTCCACGAGCAGGACGGTGACGCCCATATCGCGGATCTTCGAGATCAGCCCCCCCATTTCGCTCGTTTCCCGCATGTTCAGTCCGGCCGCAGGTTCGTCGAGCAAAAGGAGCTTCGGCTCACAGGCGAGCGCCCTGCCGATCTCGACGACACGCTGCTGCCCGTAGGCGAGACTGGTCGCCTCCGTCCCCGCGAAATCGGCGATGCCGAGCAGCTCCATGATCTCGAAGCTCTTCTCCCGGATCCGCCGCTCCTCCTTCCACGTGAAAGGGAGGTTCAGCATGCCGGCGAGGAATCCCGCCCCGCTGTGGACATGGCGGCCGACCATGATGTTCTCGAGGACCGTCATCTTGGGGAAGAGCCGGATGTGCTGGAACGTCCGCACCAGTCCGCGCGAAGCGATCTGATGCGTCGACAAGGCCTGGAGCGCGGTTCCGCAAAAGACGATCTCGCCGCGATCGGGTTCCAGGACCCCGGAGATCAGGTTGAAGAGCGTCGTCTTGCCCGCGCCGTTCGGCCCGATCAGCGCCTTGATCGACCCCCGCGCGACGTCGAACGACAGGTCGCTCACGGCCTGGAGGCCGCCGAACCGCTTGCTCACGTCCCGGACGGAAAGGAGCGTCACGGCGCCTCCTCGTCGGCGGCGCTCCCCGTAACCAGCCGCTTGACGTCGGAGAAGAGATGACGCCGCAGCAGCCCATCCGGCGCGAACAGCATGATCAAGATCAGGATCGTGCCGAAAACGGCGTCGTCGAAGCTTCCGAGATAACCGCGGAGCGACAGGTAATTCAGAACGAGGCTCATCGAAAGGGCGCCCCACAGGTTCGCCATGCCTCCGATCGCGACGATCGCGACATAACGAACCGACTTCATGACCGACGCCTCCGACGGGCCGATGCCGCCGTTGTAATGGGTAAGCAGGACACCCGCCAGGGAAGCGAAGACCGCGCTCAACACGAACGTGTTCAGCTTGTAGCGGGCGGTCGGGATTCCCATGGCGCCTGCCGCGTCCTCGGCGCCGTGGATCGATACGAGCGCCCTGCCCACCCGGGAGTGGATCAGGTTCAACAGGAGCACCATTCCGAGGGTCACCAGTCCCCATGCCACGTAATAGTTGGGAACCCGCAAAGAGGACTTGCCGGCGATTTCCAGCCCCGGCAGCAGGGGGAATCCGGGCACATCGGAGATCCCGTCCGCCGCGCCGAGGAACTCGGTTCCCAGGACGATGCGGTAAACGATGACGCCGAACCCGAGGGTGGCCATGGCCAGGTAGTGGCCTCTGAGCTTCAGGACCGGGCCTCCCACGAGATAGGCGATGGCCACGGTCACGATGGCGGCTGCCACGCAAGCGCACCAGGGGTGAACGGTCAGGAGGCTCCCCCCGTAGAGGTCGGAACGCGTGACGAGCAACCCCGACTTCGAAAGCAGGGAGATGAGGGCCCCGGCTTGGTGGGGCGCCAGGTTATGGGTCGTGAGAAACGCCGACAGGTATCCGCCGATGGCGAAAAATCCGGCGTGGCCGAGCGAGATCTGTCCCGCGTACCCGATGAGCATGCAGAGGCCGACGATGAGGAGCGAATAGTAGGCGGTCATGGTCAGCTGCGTGAGGTGATAGGCGCTGTCGGTGAAATGCGTCGCCAGTTGAATCGCGACGACGAGGCCCGCGAAGGCGACGACCGGGAGATACCTAGCCCGCATCAGAACTCCTTGAGCCGGGAGGCCTCGGAGCTGCCGAAAATGCCGCTCGGCCTGACGAACAGGATGAGGAGGAGGATGGAAATCGAGATGGCCTCCTTGTAGGCGGTCGGCAGGACCCAGATGCTGAAGGACTCCAGGATCCCCAGGATCATGCCGGCGCCGACCGCGGCCGTGCTGTTTCCCAATCCACCCAGGATCGCGACGGTGAACCCCTTGATCGCCAGCGGCGTTCCGCTGTCGTACTGCACGTAGGTGATCGGGCAAACGACGCAACCCCCGATGGCGCCGATGGCGGCGCTGAGCATGAATGACAGCGTGACCATGTTGCCCGCATTGACGCCGCAAAGCCGGGCGGCGTCCCGGTTCGCCGAGCAGGCGCGCATCTGCCTGCCCAGGAGCGTGTAGTTGAAGAAGGCGGTCAGGACGGCGACGGCGACGGCGCTGACCCCGACAACCCAGAGGACCTGGGGCGTCACGTACACCCCGCCGAGGTTGATGGAGGTCACCGAGGTTCCGGTGAAATAGGGGAGCGCCCGGACGCTCTCTCCCCAGACGTGCAGGGCGCTCTCCCTGATGAGTATCGAGATGCCGATGGTGATGATGATCATCCGAAGCACCGAGGGCTTGTGGAGCCAGCGGATGAAGACGATCTCGATGATCGCGCCGATCAGGAGCGTGACGATGACCGCGCAAAGGATCGCCAGGGGCAGCGGCATGAACTGGTGAAACGTCACGGCGGACATGCCGCCGAGCATCACGAACTCGCCTTGCGCGAAATTGATGATGCCGGTCGTGTTATAGATGATATTGAACCCTATGGCGACGATCGCGTAGATCGTGCCGTAGGTGATTCCCGCCACGAGATACTGAAAAAAGAATTCCAGGTCCGTGTCCTTTCATCAAACGATCGGGAGTACCCGCCCCACAGCGCGTACTCCCGATCGCAACAACGGAATGTTCGATTACTTCTGCTTCAGGATGGCGAACTTCCCCTTCCGGACGGTCAGCATCTCGAAGGCATCGATGTTCAGGCCGTTGTGGTCCGCCGCGGAGAAGTCGAACACCCCGCCGGTTCCGACAACGCCCTTGAGCTGCTCGATGGCGGTTCGGACCGCCTCCTTGTCCGCGCCGCCCGCCTTCTCGATCGCCTTGACGAGGATGAGGAAGGCGTCGTAGGCGTGACCGCCGAAGGTGCTCGCCGCCTCCTTGTACCTGGACTCGTAGTCTTTCTTGTACTTGACGAGGAGCTCCTTCTGGGCGTGGCCCTTCGGCAGCACGTCGGCGACGAGGAGCCGTCCGGCCGGGAACAATACCCCTTCGGCGGCTTCGCCGGCGGCCTCGACGTACTTGATGTTCCCGAATCCATGGCTCTGGAAGATGGGCACCTTGAGGCCGATCTGGCGCGCGTTCTTGATGACGATCGACTGTGCCGGCTCGATGGACCAGTTCAGGATCGCCTCGACGCCCGCCGCCTTGACCTTCGTCACCTCGGCGGTCAGGTCGCTGGCGGCCTTGTCGTAAACCTCATTCGCCAGGATCTTGATGCCGTTCTCCGGCGCAAGCTTTTCGATCTGCGCCTTCCCCGCCTGTCCGAAACCGGTGTTGCTGGAAACGACGCCGATCTTGGAGATCTTCATCTTCTTCATCTGCTCGAAGATCTTGAGGATCGCGTCGCTGTCCTTCTGCGGCGTCTTGAACACGTACTTGGCCACGGGATTGACGATCACCTCCGCCGCCGCGCAGGACAGCAGGATGGTCTTCCCCTCCTCGGCGACATTCTTGATCTTCATCGTCTCGCCGCTCGTCGAGGGCCCAATGATCGCGAACACCTTGTTTTCATCGATCAGCTGCTTGGCGAACGAGAACGCCTTTTCGGGACTCGCGCCGGAATCCTTGATGATCAGCTCGATCTTGTGTCCCTTGACGCCCCCCTTCTTGTTCAATTCCTCGGCGAGCATTTCGAGGGTCTTCGCCTCGGGCGCTCCCAGGAACGACGCCGGGCCGGTCACCGACAGTATCGCCCCGATCTTGATCGGCTCCGCCGCCCATGCCGCCCCGGCGGTCAACGACGCCATCACGAATGCCGCCAGGGTAATTCCGATTCTTTTTCTCATCTCTCCCCTCCTCTCGTTCGTTTTTGTGGCAACTACGCCAACTCCGTTTGATAATAGGAAATTGTATTCAATGCGCTGGTACGTACCCCGAAACAGATGAGTAATAACAACTCCCTATAGATGGAAATCGCTAAGCCAACAACCGGCGCCACAAAATCTTTCACAACGGGCGAAGGAGTATTTCGCAAAACGGTACCACAATGCGTTTTGGCTGTCAACGAAATATTGGTACGGCGTTTTACGCAAGATACGTGGCCTGCTTCCACCGATCGATCCACCGGTATCTTACTACAGGACTCCTCTCTCTGTCTTCTACGGATTGCCGGGTCCTGGCAGCGAGGAGCCTGTGTTGGAGCATAGCCGCAACCCGGATCGATTCGACGGGCGAGGTCATCGTTAGCTTTTCCACGAGACAATGTTATATTTTCCCTGATGCAAAGCGCCGTCTCCGCCAAGCCAGCGTTCCATTATGGGTGGGTTATCGTCTCATCCGGCATGCTCTGCATCTTTGCCTGCCTGGGCTTCGGCCGCTTCGCGCTCGGGATGCTGCTGCCATCGATGGCGGCAACGCTTAACCTGTCCTATTCACAGATGGGTTTCATCAGCACAGCCAATTTCCTGGGATACCTTGTCTCTGTTCTGCTCAGCGGCCACTGGGCCGGCAGGATAGGCTCGCGGAAGCTCATCTTTGTCGCGCTGCTTGTCGTCGGCGTCTCCATGTCCATGGTGAGCGGGGCAACAGGTTTTCTCTCTGTCCTTGTCCTTTACATGATCACCGGCATCGGGAGCGGCGCCGCCAACGTCCCGGTAATGGGCCTGGTTTCCGCCTGGTTTGCGAGCAGCCAGCGGGGACGCGCAGCCGGCTTTATCGTTATCGGAAGCGGGTTTGCGATCATGATATCAGGTCGCCTCATCCCGTTCCTCAACCGGCTGATCGGACCCGAGGGCTGGAGGACAAGCTGGCTGATCCTGAGCGGTTTTGTAGTGCTGATCGCGTTCATAAGCCTCGCCCTGCTCAGGGACAGGCCTGCGGACAAAGGCCTGAAGCCCATCGGCAGCGATGATGCCGTGAGTTCCGCTCGCCGATGCCCGGAGGGGAAGGACGCAAACGTGTACAGGGAGGGGATCATATACTACCTGGGGATCATTTATTTCCTGTTCGGATACACCTACGTGATTTATGCCACGTTCATCGTCACCACGCTGGTGAGGGAGAGGGGTTTTTCGGAGAGCGTCGCCGGCAGTTTCTGGATGTGGGTGGGCTTCCTGAGCCTTTTCTCCGGGCCTGTCTTCGGAACATTGTCCGACAGGCTCAGCCGGAAGGCGGGGCTGATCATCGTCTTTTCACTGCAGGCTATCTCGTATCTCCTCATAGCCACCGGGCTGCCCGGTCTTTTCCTTTACCTGTCGATCGGTTTTTACGGTCTTGTCGCGTGGAGCATACCGTCGATCATGGCCGCGGCCATAGGTGATTATGTCGGCGCCCGGAAGGCTGCGGCAGCCATCGGCCTCGTTACGTTCATCTTCGGGCTGGGCCAGATTTCAGGTCCCGCAATCGCCGGAATGCTGGCGGAAAGGACCGGGAGCTTTTCGAGCAGCTTTTCCATGGCGGCGGTTTTTGCAGGCATTGCGATCCTGCTGACCAGTTTTCTGCGGAAGCCGACGGCCGGCGGCGGCTCCCGGAAAACCGCTCCGACCGCAAAAGGTTGAGGATCCGGGATCTTTAAACGATGGCTTGATTTTCCGATTCAATTATGGTATTAAGGTACCAAATTGAACAGCAAATATCGCCAAAGCGCAGGGGCGGTGACGGAAAACTTCATTGGACGCGAAAATGAAAGAACAGATCTCCATCCGCAACGCCGTGCCGTCCGACCTCGATGCCATAATCGCCTTGGATGAGGTGGGCCCCAAGGAAGAAAAACCGGCCTATTGGCGCGGGATCTTCGACCACTATGCCAAGGGCGGGAAAAAAGACCGGCTTTTCCTGGTCGCGGAAACCGGTGGCGAAGTCGTCGGTTTCATCAGCGGGGAGGTCCGCGCCTGGGAATTCGGCTCGCCCCCGTGCGGCTGGGTGTTCGCGATGGGCGTCTCCCCCATGAGGCGCGAGATGGGTATCGGCCAGCGCATGTTCGAGGAAATATGCAAACGCTTGAAGCAGGCCGGCGTCACGACGGTGCGGACCATGGTGGACCGTGACAACAAAGTGACCTTGTCGTTCTTCCGCAGCCAGGGTTTGCGTACAGGCCGGTATATCGAGCTCGAAAAGGAGATCTATTGACGCAACCGCACGGCACCGGCGGTATGACCGTTACGAAGATCCTCGTCTTAAGTTGGAGTGAGGCCTTGCCATGAAGCTGAACAAGGGGAGCCTGTTCGCCCTCTTTGCCGTGCTCGAACTGGCCAGCGATTCCGCTCGGCAGCTCTCGACCACCGACATCGCGGAAAAATACGGAATCTCGACACACCACCTCGCCAAAGTGATGCGCAATCTCGTGCATGCGGGACTGGTGCAGGCGGTGCGCGGCGTCGGCGGAGGGTATCGGTTTGCGGGGAACGTCAGTCGAACTACGTTGCTGGACGTAATTGCGCTCTTCGAAACGCTGGAATCCGAGCTCGATGTCCCGAACCACTGGAGCCATGCGGGCGACCCCATCGTGGCGGAGTTACGGAGCATCACGAAAGAAATCGACAACCTCACCAAGGCGGTCCTCGACACCATCACGCTGGAAACGGCTCTGAAAAGCACTCGCCGGAGCACCGAGGCCGCTGCCGGGGCGGCGGGTGACAAGCCATGAATCACGGCCCTACGCAGGTCTGATTCGCCGGGCGGTAAATTCCGGCTGCGCACCGGTCCGCCGCCGGTCGATCCCGGCCGCTATAGACGCAGCAACCTGGCGGCGTTACCGCCAAGAATGTTTTCCACGCCCTCCGGCGGCAAGGGCAGTTCGCTGATCTCCTCCATGTTGCGCCTTATCCAAGGCATTCCCGGCCAGTCGCTGCCAAAAATGACTTTATCCGTTATGCGATCCAATTCGGGAAAATACGTCATCAATCTGGAGGGGGGCAGGCCGGAAAGCTCCATATAGACATTGGAGTGCAGTTTGGAAAGGAAAAAAGCCCGATCATACCAGAACCCTCGACCCGAGTGGGCCATGACCAGATTCAGTCGGGGGAAATCAACGGCCACATCATCCAGGTGCAGCGGGTCGCCGTACTTCATCCGGGAGCCCCTGAAGACCGAAGAGCCGGTATGAATCAAGACGGGAATGCCCAAATCCTGGGCTGCCTGGTACAGCGGGTAAATCCTCTGGTCGTTGAGATAGTAATGGTGGTACGGGGGGTAGAGCTTCAACCCGCGGAAACCCTCATCTTCGACTTTTCGGCGAAGCTCGTCCCCGAGGTCGGTGAACAGGTGGGGATTGACGTCGCAAAAAGGGATCAGCCTGGTCCTTCCCTGGCAGAACTTGCGCACCTGCTCGTTGGTGCAGACCCCCGTGGTGACATGGCTCAGTTCCGCCAGAACGCAGGCATAATCAACCCCTTCGGCCGACAATAGTTCTTCAAAGGCTCCCGGGTCGTCATAGCGATTGATATATTCCTCGTACCCCACGGGGTGAGATCGCTTCATCCACTCCGTCACCCACGAGTGGTGATGGGTGTATACCCCCAGGTGAACGTGGAAATCGATCCGCGGCTTGCGGGAATTCTTGTCCGCTCTTTCGGGCGTCATTTGCCCCCCGCCATTTTCAGATGTACTGCCCGGCATCGACCCGGATCACCTCGCCGGTAATCATGCGAGCCGCATCGGAAAGCAGGAACAGCACCGCATTGGCGATATCCTCGGGCTTGGCCAACTCCGGCAATACGCTCTCGGCCTTGGCCTTGGCGATGATCTCTTCGGGCAGCGCCGAGGCCATCCGGGTCATGACCATGCCGGGCGCGACGGCGTTGACCGTCACCCCCTTCGGCCCGAGCTCCCGCGCCAGGGTCTTGGTCAGGCCGATCAGACCCGCCTTGGAGGCGCTGTAGTTTGCCTGGCCGAACTTGCCGCGGATCCCGTTGATGGAGGTGATGTTGACGATCCGCCCGTAACCGGCTTTCCGCATGGCGGGCGCCAATGCCCGCGCCATGTTGAAAGCTCCCGTCAGGTTGACCGAGAGCACCGACTGCCACTCGTCGTCGCTCATGTTGACCATGCTGCGGTCGCGGGTAATGCCGGCGTTATTGACCAGCAGCGACGCATGGGCCGGCAACCGCGCGACGGCGTCCGCCACACCGGCGGAATCGGCGATATCGACCTTGTGGAACCGATACGGG
>JACRIV010000020.1 GCA_016220005.1 Deltaproteobacteria bacterium | reverse complement strand
CGCAACACCCTGGACCTCTCGGCGATCCCGGTCCTCCGGGAGCGGACGCACCTGCCGGTCATCGTGGACCCGTCCCACAGCACCGGCCACGCGGCGTACGTCCCGTCGATGTCGTGCGCAGCCGTGGCTGCCGGCGCCGACGGGCTGATGATCGAGGTGCACCCCACGCCGGAAAAGGCGCTCTCCGACGGCCCGCAGTCGCTGACCTTCGAGAAGTTCCGCGACGCCATGGAAGCGCTCAAACCGTTCATCGCCGCGGCGGGACGGACGATATAAGGCAAGTCCGACCCGCATCGACATGAAGCGCCTCTTTCGCCCCCGTGTCCTCCTTCCGCTGCTCGCGGGGACTCTCCTCCTCCATGCAGGCTACCTTTATTACAAGGTCGGCGCGGGGCTGTCGCGCGACGCCTTCGAGGTCCCGTCGATCCTGTACGGACGCCCGGCCCGGATCCGTCCCGGCGACCACCTGGAGAACCTGCGCCTGACCGAGAGGCTCAAGCGCCTCTCCTACCGGAAGGTGACGGGGAATCCCCGCCCGGAGGGAACCTGGTCCGAGGAGCCCGGAAAGCTCCGCATCCACATCCGGGATTTCCGGTACGGCGTGGAGGAGGAGCGCGACTTCACGGTGGAGATCGGGGTCAAGGAGGGGCGCGTCGCCTCGATGGCGACCGCCGCCGGCGCCCCCCTCGAGGAGGTCCGCCTCGAGCCGGAGGAGGTCGGGCGGATCATGGGGCCCGGCAGGGAGTCGCGGCGCCTCGTCCCTCTCGATGCAGTCCCGAAGCCGCTCCGGGACGCCGTCCTCGCCGCGGAGGACTCCCGCTTCTACTCCCATTTCGGCATCGACGCGATCGGCGTCGCCCGGGCGCTCGTAGCCAACCTGCGAGCCTTTCGATTCGCCCAAGGGGGGTCCACCATCACGCAGCAGCTCGCCAGGAACTTCTTCCTGACGCCGGAGAAGAGCCTGTGGCGGAAGCTCCGCGAGGCGGAGCTGGCGCTCCTCATCGAGGCCCGGTACGGAAAGAAGGAGATCCTCTCCGCTTACCTGAACAAGATCTACCTGGGGCAGGAAGGCGCGAGGGGGATCTACGGGGTCGAGGAGGCGGCGCGGTTCTACTTCTCCAAGGGCGTGGGGGACCTCACCCTGGAGGAGGCGGCGCTCCTGGCGGGGATCATCCGCTCCCCCAGCCGGTACTCCCCCCAGCGGATGCCGGCGGCGGCCAAGGAGCGCCGGAACTGGGTGCTCTCCCGCATGCTCCGGCTCGGGATGATCGACGAGGCGCGGTACGGAAGAGCGGTCCGCTCCCCGGTGCGGACGAACCCGCGCCGCGTCCCCGCCCGCTCCGCGGAGTATTTCGTGGACTACGTCCAGCGGTTCGCCGAGGACAGCGTCGGGGACGGGAAGCCGTACCGCTCGGGATTCCGTTTCTACACCACGCTCGACCCGGTCCACCAGGCGGCGGCGGAGACCGCCGTCGCCCAGGGGCTCGCCGAGATCGAGCGGGGGCGCCCCCCGGAGGACGAGCCGCTCCAGGCGGCCCTCGTCGCCGTCGATCCGGCGACCGGCGAGATGACCGCGATGGTGGGGGGGCGCGGATACGGCGAGACGCAGTTCAACCGGGCCGCGGACGCCAGGCGCCAGCCCGGGAGCGCCTTCAAGCCCTTCGTGCTCCTGGCCGCAATGCGGCAGGCAGCCGCGGGAAAAGGGGAGATCACCCTCGCCAGTCCCCTGTCCGGCGAGCCGGTCTCGGTGCAGACGCCCGAGGGAAACTGGACGCCGGCCAACTTTGAAGGGAAGGCTTACGGCACGATCACCGTCCGCAGGATGATCGAGGAGTCGGTGAACACCGCCGCCGTCCGCCTGGCGATGCAGGTCGGCCTCCCCGAAGTGGTCTCGGCGGCCCGGGAAGCGGGAGTCGCGAGCCCCCTCTCCCCCGTCCCCTCGCTGGCCCTCGGCAGCTTCGAGGTCACGCCCGTCGAGTTCGCGTACGCTTACGCCACCCTCGCCTCGGGAGGGATCCGCCGCGAGCCGTTCCCGCTCGACGCGGTCCTCGGGCCCGGCGGCGAATCGATCTCCGTCGACAGGCCCGAGAGCGGTCAGGCGGTCGATCCCCGCGCGGCCTACCTCGTGGGCTACGCACTGGAAGGAGTGTTCGAGCGGGGCACCGCCCGGGCGGCGCGCGGCGCCGGGATCCGTTTCCCGGTGTCGGGAAAGACGGGCACCACCGACGAGTACCGCGACTCCTGGTTCGCGGGGTATACGCCCGAGGTGGTCGGCGTCGTCTGGGTGGGGAAGGACTCCGGCCGGGATACCGGGCTCTCCGGCGCCGCGGGGGCGCTCCGGATCTGGACCCGCTTCATGAAGGCGCTGTATCCCGCCGCCGGCCCGCGGGCGTTCGCGGTCCCGCAGGGGGTGGTCACCGCCGTCATCGACCCCGAATCCGGGTACCTCGCCACGTTCGCCTGCCCGGAAACGCTCGAGGAGGCGTTCATCGAGGGGACGGCGCCCCGGGAGACCTGCCCGCTGCACCCCGTCCACCCCTTGGTCGACACGGTGCAGAAGGGGCTGCGCGGCATCGGGGAATTCTTCCGGAACCTGTTCCGATAAACAGTCCCGGTGGCCGGCCTACCGGTATGCGTCCGCGGTCAGGTTGTATTTTCGCATCTTGTCGTACAGGGTCTTCTTGGGCAAGTGGAGCGCTTCGCTGGTTTCCGAGACATTCCCGCCTTGCCGGCGCAGTTCTTCCTCGATCACGCTTCGCTCGAAGGCCTCCACCTGCTCCGACAGCGACAGGACGGGCCTCTTCCCGCCCTGTTCCGCGTCAAAGGCATTCCCCGGAAGCCCCAGGACGAAGCGGTTCGCCATGTTTCTCAATTCGCGGACGTTGCCCGGCCAGGGTCGGGCCATGAGCTCCCGCATCTGTTCGCCCGATACGATCGGGGCGGGGCGGTTGTATTTCATCGCCGCCTCAAGGACAAAATGCTCGAACAACAGCGGGATGTCCTCGCGTCGCTCCCGGAGGGGAGGCACGTCGAGGACGACAACGCTCAAGCGATAGTACAGATCCCCGCGGAACTTCTCCCGGTCGCTCAACTCCTTTAAATCCTGCTTGGTCGCCGAGATTACCCTGCAATCGACCTGCACTTGTTCGTTGGAACCGAGACGCTCGAGCCGGCGCTCCTGCAGCACCCGCAACAGTTTTACCTGCAACGACAGGGGCATGCTCTCGATCTCATCGAGAAAAAGGGTGCCTCCGTGGGCATGCTCGACTTTGCCTATCCGGCACTTGGAGGCGCCCGTGAAGGCGCCGGCCTCGTGACCGAACATCTCGCTTTCGAAGATCGCTTCCGGCATGGCGCCGCAGTTCAACGCGACGAAATTCCCGTGACGACGACTGCCGTGCTCGTGAAGGCACCTCGCCACAAGTTCCTTCCCGGTGCCTGTCGCACCCACTATCAAAACGTCCGCAGACGTATCGGCGAGGTCCATTATCAGGCGGCGGACACGGTCGATCGAGGGGCTGCACCCGACCAGGGATGCTTCAATCCCCCGACGGTTCTCCAGTTTCCGGCGAAGATCCCTGTTTTCGAGGATCAACCGCCGCTTCTCCATGGCGCGTCTCACGACATCAACCAGCTGCTCGGATGAATACGGCTTTTCGACAAAGTCGTAGGCGCCGTCCCGCATGGCCTGTACCGCCATCGCCACATCGCCGTGACCGGTGACGAGAATCACGGGAAGCTCCGGGTCCACCTTCGTGGAACCTTTGAGGAGGCTCATCCCATCCATGCCGGGCAGTTTGACATCGGTCAGCAGGATGCCGGGGAAATCCGATGAAAGAAGGTCCATGGCCTCCTCGGCGGATTCGCGGGAAAGCACATCGTACCCGGCAAGGGCCAGGGCCTGCTCGCTCCCCGAGCGAACCGCCGCATCGTCTTCGACATACAGCACTTTCATTCCATCGAACATCATCCGCTCTCCATGAATCATTTGCCCCTCTGCAATTCTACGACGAACTCGGCGCCTCCATCGGGCAAATTGCCCGCCCGGATCGATCCGCCGCACTCCTTCACGATCCCCGAAGAGATCGCCAGTCCCAACCCCAGACCCGCCCCCACCTCCTTGGTCGTATAGAACGGCTCGAAGAGATGGGGCTGGACTTCGGGGGAGATCCCCCCCCCGCTATCCCGCACAAATATCGATACCTTTTTATCGATGCCGTGGACAGCCACTTCCAGGCGACGCTCCACGCAATCTTTCATGGCGTCGAGCGCGTTCCGAAAAAGATTCACCAGCACCTGCTCAAGACGAACCTCGTCGCACAGTACGGCGATTTCTTCCTCGGGCATGACAAGGCAAATCGAGACGTTTTCCGCCCGTATCCTCTGCTCGAACATCGACAGGGAACCGGATACGGCGCGCCGGACCGGGACCGAAACAAGTCGGAGCGTCGCCTTCCGGGCGAATGCCTTGAGCTGCTCCGTGATATTCCCCATGCGTTCGACGAGCCTGGAAATCTCGGCCAGGTTATTGGCCGCTTCCGGGATGCGGTCGCGTTGAATGAGAACGCCGGCGTTGTCGCACAGGGTTCGGAGAGCCGCCAGCGGCTGGTTCAGCTCATGGGTGATCCCTGCGGACATCTTCCCCAACGCGGTCATTTTCCCCGCCTGAAGAAGCTCGTCCTGCGCTTCGCGGAGCACCCTCTCGGCGCGTTTCCGGTCGGCGACCTCCTGTTGCAACAGGAGGTTTGCGGCGGTGAGGTCGGCCGTCCTTTCGGTAATCCGGCGCTCGAGATCATCGTGGGCCCGTTGCAACGCCTCCTTTGCCGCAATATTTTCACGTATCCTCCTGCGCCTCTGGCGGAAATAGAAAAACAGAAGCTGAAGGAAGCAAAACACAAAACCGGCGGCAAAGACGGTGTTCCGCACCATCGCCCTCACAGGCCGCATCGGCGACAGGATGATGACTTGCCAGCCATGCCTGTCCAGCACCCTGCTCTGCAGGAGGAAATCCTCCTCGGAGGCCCGCCCCCGCTCGTTTTTCGACCCTTCCGAGCGGAGGGAGACGACCCGGGCAGCGGGGCCGATGGCGGTCTGGACCGACAAGGGAATCGGCTCCAGTGTCGCCGAACCGTACTGCTTCGTCCGGGCGATGTCGCCAAGCACTTCCGGGGAGAGGGGTCCCAGCGTTTTGAATTTCCAGGGATTGACGGAGGACAGGAAGATCACGCCTTTGGCGTCGACGACCATAACCCGTTCCGCGCTCTGCTCCCAGGTCTGCTCGAGCTTCTCGAGGCCGACCTTCGCGACCGCCACGCCGATCCTTTTTCCGCCGTGATGGACGGGATGGGAAAGGAAATACCCTGGTTCCCCGCTGGTGACGCCGATCCCGTAAAACCGGCCCCCCCGTCCTTTCCGGGCGTTCTCGAAGTAGGGGCGGAACGCATAATTGTGGCCGACGAAGCTGTGCACGCTGTCCCAGTTGCTCGAAGCGAGGGCGGTGCCGGTCAAGTCCAGGACGAACAGGGACGCAGACTTCGCCTGTTCGTTGACAATCTTCAGGTAACGGTTGACGACGGCATTCCCGGCCGCGTCCTTCGGGTTCTTCAGCAACTCGATCACGCCGCTGTTGAGGGAAAGGATGAAGGGAAGGTATTCATACTTGTCTAGCGCGTTCTCCAGGCTGGAGACGTAGAGGTCGAGCCTGTGGCCCCCCGCTTGCCGAAGGTTCTCGATGCCCGCCCGCTCGCTCCACGCCTCCGCCAGGTGGAGAGTCAGGAAGAACAGCGCGAGGAGGAAGCCCCATAATACCCAAGGCCGGAAAAGGGAGAGGGTTGAACTCTTCGATTTATCCGGAGCGCGGGACATGGACCGCAGAGCACTTACGCCGGGTATGCATGCAAAGCATCAATTTAAGGCATGGGCCCATGTGTCGCTCTGATTGTATCGTCTCTGCTCTTCTATCACAAGACCGGCCAGTTCCTTCTTTAACTCGTTGAACTCCGGAGCGGCGGGGTCCCTCTGTCTCGGCAACGTGATTGAGAAGTCTTTCTTTATCGTGCCCGGCCGGTAGGTCATCACGATCGTGCGGTCGGCGAGATACACCGACTCCTCTATGCTGTGCGTGACGAAGATGATCGTTTTCCCGTATTCCGTCCAGACCCGCAGGAGTTCGTCCTGGAGGTTGCGCCGCGTCAGAGAATCCAGGGCTCCGAACGGCTCATCCATCAGTAGGATGGGGGAATCGAGCGCCAGCACGCGGGCTATCGCAACGCGCTGCTGCATCCCACCGGACAGGTCCTTGGGGAAACGGTCGCGGAAATCCTGCAGGCGCAGCTTGGAGAGCAGCATGTCCACCTTCTCCTTGATCCGCGCCTTCGGCGTTTTTTTGATTTCCAGTCCGAATCCGACGTTCTCCCCAACGGTCATCCAGGGAAAGAGGGCGTATTCCTGAAACACCATGCCCCTGTCCGCCCCGGGAGATTGCACGACTTTACCATCTACCTTAACCGTGCCGGAGGAGGGCGGCGAGAATCCGGCGATGGCGTTCAGCAGGGTGGATTTGCCGCACCCGGAAGGACCGAGCAGGCAGACGAACTGCCCGCTGTGGATGTCCAGATTGATATCCTGCAAGGCGGTGATCTCGCTGCCGTTGGACGAAAAAACCTTGCTGGCGTTCCTGACCTGTATCTGCGCGTCCATGTTCATTCCTCCTTTCGATACCGCGGGCTCCCCGCTAATGATCCATGCCGCGATGCCACTTGAGCAGATATCGGTTAAGGCTGTTTATGCCGGTATCGATCCCCAGGCCGAGCAGACCGATCGTAAACATCCCCGCGATGATCTTGTCGGACCATAAAAACTCGCGGGCTTCTAGAATCCTGAAACCGAGGCCGTTGTTGACGGCGATCATCTCCGAAACAATGACGACGATAAAGGCCGTTCCGATGCCGATCCGGGCGCCCGTCAGGATGTACGGCGTCGCCGCAGGGAGTATCACGCGCACGAACAGGGTTGCCTGCCCCGCCCCCAGGTTCCTCGCAGCCCGAATGTATATCCCGTCCACATTGCGGACGCCGGAAATCGTGTTCAACAATACGGGGAAGAAGGCCCCGATGCTGATCAGGAATACCGCCGGGGGATTTCCCAGGCCGAACCACAGTATCGCCAACGGGATGTACGCGATCGGGGGAATCGGGCGCAGGACCTGGACCAACGGGTCGCACAGCTTGTAGAACTTGTCGTTCGCGCCCATGAGAAGCCCCAGCGGCAACGCAAGCCCGGCGCCGATCAGGAACCCCGCCACGACACGGTACAGGCTGGAGTAGGCATCCCGGACCAGTTCCCCGGAAAAAAGCCAAGCCATGAACCCCGATCCTGCTGCGTTATAAGCTTCCATGGGCCTTAGGTAGTCCAGCCACCGGGCAACCACGGCCGTCGGAGCGGGCAGGATCTGGGGGTTGATGTAGCCCTGGGAGGACAGCGCCTGCCAGACCGCGATTACCGACGCGGGCACGATCGCTCCCCGCAACCTTTCGAGCGTCTTTATGGGATAGATCTTCATCCCCGCCTCCGATCCCAATTTGATAAAGCCGTTTGGAACAGCCGCGCCTCTATTCGACCTTCAAGTCCTTCTTCGCCTTCTGAAGGAGGTCCAATTTCACCCATTCCCTGGCGCTGGGCGGGGCCGCCATCCTTCCGACCCCGTATTTCTCCATGAACTCCGTGGTGATCTGGACATGCTCGACGGTCAAGTCGTAGGTGAAAGGCGAATTGCCGATGGCGCTCCTGTATTCGTCGCTCGTAATCTGGTTCTTGAACATCTTTTCACGGACGTACTTTTCCGCCAGTGTCGGGTTGTCGATGAAAGTCCTGGTCGCCTCGACGAAGCACTTGACCAACCTCTCCGCGACGCCCCTTCTTTCCTTATATATCTTCTCGGTCATTACGAGCGACCGGACGGGTTCGCCCATCGGCGTGTCGTAGGGTTTGAGGATCTCCACCCCGAACCCCTTGCCGATCGCCTGAGATGCCTGGGGCTCGGATTGACACATTGCGTCGATGTTCCTCGACATCAAGGCCTGGTTCAGGTCCGCATAGGCCATGTACAAGATGAGGACGTCTTTCCCCGGGGCATTCGACCAGGTGAGGCCGTGCTTTGCCAGCTCCGCAAGGAGAAGAAGCTCATGCGCGCCCCCCCGGGCCACGCCCACTTTTTTCCCTTTCAAGCCTGCGACGGAGCTGATCCTTTGGTCCGACCGGACCACGATCCGGGCGCCCCCCCGGGCGAACCCGGCGACGGCATAGATAGGCACGCCGCTTGCGCGGCCTGCGATCGCCGCGTCGAGGGCGCTTGCGGCAACGTCGATATCCCCCGAGATGATGGACGGCAGGATGTCCAGCCCTTTCGGAAAGACGCGTTCCTCGATCCTGAGGTTGTACTTCGGCGCAATTTCCTTCATATAGGAGACCGCGCCGTAGTGAGCGAATTTCAGGTTCCCAAGCCGCACAAGGTCTTCCGCCTGCACCTCCATGGCGCCGAGCGCGACACACGCAAGCACGAGTCCTATCCCTTTTTTCATCATCCCCTCCCCGTCAAACGGAATGGGCAAACATGGTATGCGGAATCAAAAGCATGACCCATGCCAGACCCGGCCGTATTCTCTTCCCATCGGCGGGACATTGATTAAACGGGGTATTTCCTTGACGGGTCCCTCGTTCCACGGAAAAGTTGCGCGGATATCCATCCAGGAGGGGCCCAGGCCGTCCGGGATTCCGCATTGTGGCCACGGGGGAAGAACCGCCGAGTCTGCCCGGTTTAAATCCGTTTCAACGCATGGTATAAAGAATACTTTGATTTCCCCTGGAGCCTGACCGCGAGATGGATTACAAGAACACGCTGAACCTCCCGCAGACCGGATTTCCGATGCGGGCGAACCTCGCCCAGCGGGAGCCGGAGATCCTTTCCCGGTGGGAGAAGACGGGCCTCTACCGCGCGATCGTCGCCCGCCGCCGGGGGAGCGGGAAGTTCGTCCTCCATGACGGCCCCCCTTACGCCAACGGGCATATCCACATCGGCCACGCCCTCAACAAGATCCTGAAGGACGTCATCGTCAAGTACCGCAGCATGTCCGGCTTCCGGTCCGAGTACGTCCCCGGCTGGGACTGCCACGGGCTGCCGATCGAGCACCAGGTCGACAAGAACCTCGGGAAGCGGAAGGAAGCGATCCCCACCGGCGAGAAGCGGAAGCTGTGCCGGGAGTACGCGGCGAAGTTCATCACCATCCAGCGGGAGGAGTTCAAGCGCCTGGGGGTCCTGGGGGACTGGGAGAACCCCTACACCACGATGGCGTTCGGCTACGAGGCCGGAATCCTGCGGGAGTTCGGCCGGTTCGTGGAGTCCGGCGCGGTCTACAAGGGGACCAAGCCGGTCTACTGGTGTCTCACGTGCAGGACGGCGCTGGCCGAGGCGGAGGTCGAGTACGCGGACCACACCTCCCCTTCCATCTACGTGAAGTTCCCCTTCGTCGATCCGCCCGAGAAGATCCACCCCGCCCTCGCCGGGAAAAAGGTCTTCTTCGTCATCTGGACGACTACTCCGTGGACGATCCCGTCGAACCTGGCGGTGGCGCTCCACCCGGAGTTCACCTACGCGGCGCTGGAGGCGGGCAATGAGGTCTACGTCGTGGCGGAAGGGCTGGCGGAGCGCTTCGCGGGCGAGGCGGGTCTGGCAAACCCCGTCCGCCTGGCGACCTTCGGCTCCCGACACCTGGAGCGCCTCCGGTGCCGCCACCCCTTCGCGGGACGGGACTCTATTCTGGTCCTCGGGGACTACGTGACGCTCGACGCGGGGACGGGGTGCGTCCACACGGCGCCCGGACACGGGCGGGAGGACTACGAGACGGGTCTGCGTTACGGGCTCGACATCTATGCGCCTCTCGACGACGCGGGCCGGTTCACCGGGGACGTCCCGTTCTTCGCGGGGATGCAGGTTTTCGAGGCGAACCCCCGCGTGAACGCCAAGCTCGCCGAGGTCGGCGCCCTGCTGCGGGAGGACGCGGTCTCCCACTCCTACCCGCACTGCTGGCGGTGCAAGCAGCCCGTCATCTTCCGGGCGACCAAGCAGTGGTTCATCTCGATGGACAAGACGGGCCTGCGCGCGAAGGCCCTGGCGGAAATCCGCAAGGTACGCTGGATCCCCTCGTGGGGCCAGGAGCGGATCGAGGGGATGATCGCCAACCGGCCGGACTGGTGCATCTCCCGCCAGCGGGCGTGGGGGGTCCCGATCGCCATCTTCCAGTGCGCCGGGTGCGGGAATTACCTGCTCGACCGGAAGCTCATCGACCACGTCGCGGACCTCTTCGAGAAGGAGGGTGCGGACGCCTGGTTCGACCGGGAAGCGGCGGACCTCCTGCCTCCGGGCGCCTCCTGCCCCGACTGCGGCGGCAAGGAGTTCCGGAAGGAGACGGACATCCTCGACGTGTGGTTCGACTCCGGCGTCTCGTACGCGTGCGTCTGCGAGAGGCGGGACGGGCTGGGGATCCCGGTCGACCTGTACCTGGAAGGGTCCGACCAGCACCGCGGCTGGTTCCACTCCACGCTCCTTGCCGCGGTGGGGACGAGAGAAGCCGCGCCCTACCGGGCCGTGCTGACCCACGGCTTCGTCGTGGACGGGAAGGGCGAGGCGATGCACAAGTCGAAGGGGAACGTCATCGCCCCCGGGGAGATCATCCGGACGAACGGCGCGGAGATCCTGCGGCTGTGGGTGGCCGCCGAGGACTACCGCGACGACATCCGGCTCTCGAAGGACATCCTGGACCGCCTCACCGAGGCATACCGCAAGATCCGGAACACGATCCGGTTCCTGCTCGGCAACCTCGACGGATACGCGCCGGAGCGGGACGCCGTCCCGTACGAACGGATGGAGGAGATGGACCGGTACGCCCTCCTGCTGTACAACCGCCTGACGGCGAAGGTCCAGAACGCATACAGGAACTACGAGTTCCACCACATCTTCCACGCGGTGAACAACTTCTGCGCGGTGGACATGTCGAGCTTCTACCTGAACGTCCTCAAGGACCGCCTCTACTGCTCGAAGGCGGACGACCCGGCGCGGCGTTCGGCCCAGACCGCCCTCTTCGAGATCGCCCGCGGCCTGCTCTCCCTGCTCGCCCCCGTCCTGTCCTTCACCGCGGAGGAGGCGTGGGGCTACCTCCCCTCCTTCCCCGGGAAACCGGAGAGCGTGTTCCTGTCCGACCTCCCGGAGCCGGCGGACCTGCCGGAGGAGGAAGAGATCACCGGGCGGTGGGAGCTGATCCTCGCCCTGCGGGCCGAGATCGCCCAGCCGCTGGAGGCGGCGCGCAAGGCGAAGACGATCGGCAGCGACCAGGACGCGCTGGTGCGCGTCTCCCCCGGGCCCTTCGCCGACCTGTTCGCGACCCGCCTCCGGGAGATCCAGGACGTCCTCATCGTCTCCGGGATTTCGGTGGAGGAGGTCTCCGGGCCCGAGGTCTACGAGAGCGCGGCGTTCCCCGGCCTGAAGGCGATGGTGGAAAAGGCGCCGTGGCCCAAGTGCGAGCGGTGCTGGAACCACACCCCCATCGTCGGGACGCTTCCCGCCTCGCCCGGGCTGTGCGGCCGATGCGCGTCGGCGGTGGGCGTGTGAGGCTGCGCAAATTCGCCGGCCCCGTCGTGGCCGCCCTCGCCGTGACGCTCCTGGACCAGTGGACCAAGGCGTGGATCGTCAAGCACCTCGGCCTCTACGAAGCCAGGGCGGTCTCCGTCGATTACTTCCACATCGTCCACGTCCGCAACCGGGGGGTCGCCTTCAGCCTCCTCTCCAACCTCGACCACAACTGGGTCAACCCCGCCCTGATCGTCGCCACGGTCTTCGCCGTCGCCGCCGTGCTGGCGTACATCCACTACCTGCCCGGCAAGGGCCCGGCGCCCTGCGGACTGGGGCTCGTCCTCGGCGGGGCGATCGGGAACCTGATCGACCGGGCGCGGCTCGGGTACGTGGTCGACTTCCTCGACGTCCACTGGCGCCACCACCACTGGCCCGCCTTCAACGTGGCCGACATCGCCATCACGGCGGGGATCTTCCTGCTCATCCTCGACATGCTGTTCTGGTCCAAGGAGGGGGAGCGTGCTTCCCGTTCTCGTTAGCTTCGGCGGCCTGAAGATTTACTCCTACGGCGTGTTTGTGGCGATCGGCTTCCTCGCCGCTCTCTGGGTCGCCGGCCGGGAGGTCTCCCGCGCGGGGTTCGACCGGGAAAAGTTCTACGACATGGGCTTCTGGGCGGTCATCGCGGCGATCATCGGCGCCCGGCTCTTCCATGTCCTCGTCTACTGGCCGTTCTACCGGGAGACCCCTTCCGAGATCCTCAAGCTGTGGAACGGGGGTCTCGTCTTCTACGGCGGGTTCCTGGCCGCCGTCGCGGTGAGCCTCTATTTCCTGCGCCGCCACCGGATACCGTTCCTCCCCGTGGCCGACGCCTCCGCACTCGGGATCCCGCTGGGCCTTTCCTTCGGCCGCATCGGCTGCACCGCCGCCGGATGCTGCTACGGGAAGCTCACCGCCCTGCCCTGGGCGGTCGTTTTCTCCGACCCGGCCTCCCTCGCCCCCCTGCACGTTCCCCTGCACCCGACGCAGATCTACGAATCGCTCGGGGGGCTGGCCATCTTCGGGACGCTGTACGCAACGCGGGACCGGTTCAGGACGCCCGGCATGCGATTCTGGACCCTGATCATCCTGTACGGAGTCGTGCGCTCCTTCCTCGAGATCTTCCGCGACGACCCGCGGGGGTTCCTGGGCCCCTTCTCCGAGTCGCAGATCGTCTCCGCGGTCCTGGTCGCCTATGCGGTCGCGTCGATCCTCCGGGCAAGGTCCCGCGCCTCGACCCCCGCGAGTTAGCCGCGGGCAGCGGCCTTGCCGCCGATCAGCGCCACGAGGCCGTCCACGGTCCTGTGCAGCTCTTCGGACTCGGCCGAAAGATCCTCGATCGCCGTATTCGTCTTCCCGGCGTTCGCCGCGTTCGACTGGACCACCCTGTCCATCTCGGCGCTCGCCTTGTTGATCTGCTCGATCCCCTGGGCCTGTTCCCTGCTGGCGGCCGACACGCCGGCGTTCAGCTCGGTCACCTTCCGGATGTCGTTGGCGAGCTTATCCAGCATGGCGGCCACCTCGGAAGAGACCGCGGCTCCCTTCTCCGAATTGACGCGGGAGCCCTCAAGAAGGACCGCGGTGTCCTTGGCGGCGCTCGCGCACCGCTGCGCGAGGCTGCGGACCTCTTCCGCGACCACCGCGAACCCGAGGCCCGCCTCTCCCGCGCGGGCCGCCTCCACGGCGGCGTTGAGGGCGAGGAGATTGGTCTGGAAGGCGATCTCGTCGATCGTCTTGATGATCTTTACCGTTTCGCCGGCCGACTCCTTGATCTCCGACATCGTGCCCGACATCCGTGTCATGATCGACCGGCTCGTCTCGGCGTCCCTCTGCATATTCTCGGCCACCTGGCTCGCCCGCGCCGCACTCTCCGCGTTTTCCTTGGTCATCGAGGACATCTCCACCAGGGCGGCGGACGTCTCCTCGATACTGGCCGCCTGGCTGCCCGCCCCGTCGGCGATCTGCCGGCTCGATACAGCGACTCGCCCGACGACGCTCTGCACCTGGTTCGCCCCCTTGCTCAGGGAGTCGACCAGGGCGCTGATGGGCCGGACGACGTTGATCCGAAGAAGAGCGGCGAGCAAACCCACCTCAAGCAGGAAGGCCAGCCCGAAGACGACCAGCAGGCTCCCTTTCAGGGAGGCAAGGGATGCGTCCATGATTTCCGTGCCGAGGGTTACGCTGACGACTCCGGTGACGTCGCCCTCCTTCGCCTTGGGATGGCACTCGAGGCAGGAGTGCCGCGCCGGCAGCGGGAGCACGTAGCGGATCGTCCCCGCGCGGGCATCCACCACCTCCACGGGCTTCGCGGTCCTGATGACTTCCTCCTCGACCCTGTCCTTCGGTTCGGCGCCTTTCCGGTCGCCGTGATCGGCGACGGTGGCGGGGGCGCGGACGGCATGCACCGACTTCAGGTCCTTCCTCTCTTCGAGCTTCTTCAGGAACTTCTCCAGTCCCTTCATCTCGCCCACTTCTCCGAACGCCTCGATGGAGGCCGCGATGCTCCCGGCCTCCAACTTGGCGCTCTCCTCGCCCGCCTTGCGGACGATGCCGCCGGATTTAACCATCACGATCGCAGCCGCCACCACGAAAACCGCCAGCAGGCTTCCGCCCGACAAGGCGATGATTTTCATGCTGAGGCTCATGTGCCGAATTCGCTCGACGCCGGCCATCGACGCTCCTCCCATCCCTTTCTTTCCATGAACATTATTCGGCAAAACTACAAAAAACTTTAGGACATAGTCGACACGAGGCGGGCAATCGGCCGCATCAGGGGGCAGCCGCACAACCTGTCATTTTCGCTT
>JACRIV010000028.1 GCA_016220005.1 Deltaproteobacteria bacterium | reverse complement strand
CGCTCGATGCCATGCGCCGCTTTACCCTGATCGTCCTTCTGTTCGCGCTGCTCGCCGGTGGCGGAGCGTCGGGCTGCGCGCCGGCCTGGAAACGGGGAGAGGAGTACCGGGTGTCGACCTTCCCCGAGCCCGTCCCGCAGGCGGCTCCCGCGGCGGGGCCGTCGCTCTGGGACGACCGGGGAGGGGTCTTGTTCGCGGACCGGCGGGCGCGGAAGGTCAACGACGTGGTGACGATCGTCGTGGACGAAACGGCCAAGGCGTCGAAGGCCGCCAACACGTCGCTCAGCCGCGACACGAAGGCGGACCTCGGGATCAGCGCGTTCTTCGGCCTGGAGAAATCGATCGCCAGCCGGAACCCCAACCTGACCCCGGCGGGCCTGGTGAAGGCGGACGGGAAGAACTCCTTCGACGGGGCGGGGAAGACCTCGCGGGAGGAATCCCTGACGACCACGGTCACGGCGGTCGTGCGCGAGATCCTGCCGAACGGCAACATGGTGCTCGAAGCGAAGCGCAGCGTCAGCGTCAACGGGGAGAACCAGGTGATGGTCCTCCACGGTATCATCCGGCCCGAGGACGTCGACGGCGGCAATAGCGTTGCTTCATCCCGGGTCGCCCAGGCGCGGATCGAGTATTACGGGGTGGGGGTCGTCAGCGAGAAGCAGAACCCCGGCTGGATGGCCAAGATCCTCGACCACCTCTGGCCGTTCTAGCATTCTTCTCGGGAAAGGCGGGGCGAAGATGAGAGCGGAACTTTCCATGCGCTACCTGGTGGCGATCCTGGCGGCGCTGCTGCTCTCCGCGGGAGCGGCGGGGGAGGGGCGTGCGGCCCGGCTGAAGGACATCGCCAGTATCGGCGGCACCCGGGCCAACCCGGTGATCGGGTACGGGCTCGTCGTCGGGCTCAATGGGACGGGGGACACCGACACGACTACCTTCACCATGCAAAGCATCATGAGCATGCTCCAGAAGTTCGGAGTGTCGGTCCCGCTCGCAAAGATCAAGGTGAAGAACGTGGCGGCGGTCATGGTGACCGGCGACCTGCCGACGTTCGCCAAGAAGGGCTGGCGGATGGACGTCGTGATCTCCTCCATGGGCGATGCGAGCAGCCTGGAGGGGGGGACGCTCCTCATGACGCCGCTCCTGGCGGGCAACGGCGAAGCGTTCGCCGTGGCGCAGGGTCCCGTCCTGGTCGGGGGGTTCCAGGCCTCGGGGCAGACCGGTTCCGCCGTCCAGAAGAACCACCCTACGGTCGGACGGATCCCCGGCGGGGCCGTCATCGAGCGGGAGATCGCCTTCGTCCCGTCCGGCGACATGGTGCAGGTGCTGCTGTGGCAGCCCGATTTCGCCACCGCGGCGCGTACGGCGGCCGCCATCAACCGGAAGGTGGGGAGCGATCTCGCGGAGGCCCGGGACGGATCGGAGATCCGGGTGCGCCTGCCGGAGAATGCGAAGGCGAGGGTGGTCGAGTTCCTGGCGGAGATCGGCGAGGCCGAGGTGACCCCCGATTCCGCGGCGCGCGTCGTGGTCAACGAAAAGACCGGGACGGTCGTCATCGGCCGGAACGTGAAGATCAACACCGTTGCGCTCGCCCACGGCTCCTTGAACATCGTCATCAGGGAGAGGCCGGAGGTGTCCCAGCCCGCGCCGTTCTCCAAGGGGACGACGGTGGTGACGCCGACGACCGAGGTCAAGGCGAAGGAGGAAAAGCGCAAGGTGGCGCTCATGGACACCGGCGCAACCATCGCGGACCTGGTGGATGCCCTGAACAAGCTGGGGATCACCCCCCGGGACCTCATCGCGATCCTCCAGGCGCTCAAGGAGGCCGGCGCGCTCCAGGCCGACCTCTCGGTCATGTAGGGGCGGACGATGGGGCCCGTCCGTCCGGCTGCGGAGCCCGCCGACCCGAAGGAGGCGTTCGAGCTCAAAAAACGCCAGGAGGCGGTTCGCGGCTTCGAGGAGATGTTCCTGACGCAACTTTTGAAATCCATGCGGAAAACCGTTCCGGGGAATGAGGACCAGGGTTCGAAAAAGATCTGGCAGGAGCGGTTCGACGGGGAGATCGCGAGGCGGATCGCGGAAGCGGGAGGAATAGGGCTCGGGCCCTTGATCGAAAAGGGGATGGCGGGAAAAGGCGCGCGGAAATAGGGGCTCCGGATAAAGTTTCGCCGGGATTTTTCCGATATAGAATACGTACGGCGCAACCAATCATCCGGAGGTCGGTCCCGCGTGAAGATTTCAGGACGGAAGGGTAGCGAGCTGAAAAATGTTGCCTTCAAGAAGACAGGGGGCGTCCAGGGTGCGCAGTCTTCCTCCTCCGCAAGGACGAACAGGGGGGTCGGGGGCGCCGGCGAGTCCACCGTCGCCATATCCGACCGTGCAAGACAGGTTTCCGACGCGCACCGGGCGCTCGACGCCCTTCCGGATATCCGGGTCGGGAAGGTGGGGGAGATCCAGTCCGCGCTGGACAGAGGTAACTATCACGTCGAAGGGGAAAAGGTCGCCGACAAGATGGTCACGGACGCCGTGCGGGAAATCCGGAACCGGACACGGTAAACCCCATGTTGGATGAACGCGTCGCCGATCGCTGGCTTGCCGTTTTCGACCGGGAAGAATCGCTCGTCTCCCGCCTCATCGAAATCCTCCAGTCTGACCAGCGGGCCGTCGCTTACGCGCGCGTGGAGGAGCTGGAGGAGAACATCCGCCTGAAGGAGGCGCTGCTCGCGGACGTTCAGGTGGTCGAGGAGTCCAAGAAGCGGCTTGGCGCGGCCGCCGGGATACTCCTTTCGAAGGAGGAGCCGTTCGCCGCGACGGTCCTGCCCCACTTCCCGCCTGCGCACCGGGCCCGGGCAAAGGAGTCCCTGGAGCGGATCCGCTCGCTCCGGGAGGCGCTGTCGGAGCTCAACGACGCGACCCGCCAGCTCATGGTCCACGGGCTGTGGCTGGTGCGCTCGACCCTCGGGGCGGTCTACGGGGCCGCGGGGGCGAAGGGCTACGGGGAGAACGGGGACTACCGTCCGGCGTATCCCACGGGCCGCATCGTCAGGAAGGACGTCTGATATGCCGGGGATCTACGGGACCCTGGAAATAGCGCGGAAATCGCTTTTCGCCAACCAGCTCGCCATCCAGGTCACGAGCCACAACATCTCCAACGTGAACACGCCCGGATATTCCCGCCAGCGCGTGTCCTTGGAGGAGGCCATCCCGATGAGCTTCTCCCCGGGCCAGATCGGGACCGGGGTCGTCGTCAGCGCGATCACCCGCAGCGTGGACCAGCTGGTCGACAACCAGCTCGTCTCCGAGAGCGGGCTCTACAGCACCCTCGATTACACCGCAACGGTCGTGGGCCAGGTCGAGGCGCTCTTCAACGAGGCGCGCGGTGCGAACCTGGGGGGCCGGATCAACGAGTTCTTCAACGCGTGGGACGACCTGTCCTCCAACCCGCAAGGGCTCGCGGAGCGCCAGGCGGTGGTGTCCAACGGGGAGCTCCTCGCCTCCGCCTTCCAGCGGGTCGACGCGCAGCTGCGCGCGTTCCAGGAGAACTCGAACAAGGACGTGGCGGCCCTCGCCGCGGATGTCAATCAGCTCGCCGCGCAGATCGCCGGCCTTAACGGGAAGATCAAGCTCGCGGTGGTCGGAGGACAGCAACCGAACGACCTGATGGACCAGCGGACCGTGCTCCTCCGGTCCCTGGCGGAGAAGATCAACTTCACGACGCTTACGGACTCCCTCGGGCAGGTGAACGTGCTGGTCGCGAACGGGAGGACGCTGGTGGACGGGGAATCCCGGGGCGAGCTTTTCGCGACCCCCGTCCAGGACCCGGTCACGGGAGAAACGTGGAACCACGTATTCATCCGGTTGCCGAACCAGTCCGCGTCGTCCCCGGAAGACATTACCTCGTCCATCGCCTCGGGGCAGATCAAGGCGGCCCTCGATTTCCGCGACACCTACGTCCCCTACGTCCGGTCGAAGCTGGACAGCCTCGCCTACGCCGTCGTCACCCAGGTGAACCAGCAGCACGCGATGGGATTCGGCCTTGACGGGTCGACCGGGACCGACTTCTTCCAGCCGGTGACCCTCGCGGGCGCGGCCCTGAACTTCACGCTCAACCCCGCCTTGTCGGCGAACATGAACAGGGTGGCGGCGGCCGGCGCCGACCCCACCGCGCCGGGAGGCAGCGGAGTGGGGGACAACCGGAACTCCCTCCTCCTGGCGAGCGTGAGAAACCTGATCGACGCCACCCTGGGAGACACGACCTTCACGGACTACCTGGCCGGCATGGTGGGGGAGGTCGGCTCCGAGGCTAAAGGCGTCAACCAGGACCTGAGCCACCAGAAGAACATCGTCGACTACGTCCAGGCGCAGCGGGAGCGGATCGCCGGCGTCTCGCTGGACGAGGAGATGACGAACCTCATCAAGTTCCAGCGGGCGTTCGAGGCGGCCACGAAACTCATCGCGATCACCGACGACCTGCTCAAGCAGATCATCGACATCGGGAAGGCGGGGTAACCGATGCGAATAACCGATAAAATCATCTTCGACACGATGCAGGCTTCCGTGATGGACAACCGCGACCGGTTGTTCCTGATCCAGCAGCAGATCGCGGAAAACAAGAAGATCCTCAAGCCCTCCGACGACCCCCGCACCGCCGAGAAGCTGATCACCCTGAAGGCCTCCCGGTCGGAGATCGAGCAGTTCCAGCGCAACGTCACGTCCGGCAAGGCGTCCCTCGAGATGTCGGGGAACTCGCTCGCCGAGGCCGGAGACCTCCTCGTCCGGGCCAAGGAGATCGCTGTACAGCTCTCCGACGACGTCTACACCGCGGGGGACCGGTCCCTGGCGGCCGCCGAGGTGGGGGAGCTCTACAACCGGATGCTGGCGATCGCCAACGTGAAGCTGGGCTCGGAGTACCTTTTTTCGGGGTTCAGGAGCGACACGCCTCCCTATGACGCCTCCGGGGCCTACCAGGGAGACAACGGCTCGAAGGAGATCCGGATCGGGCCGAACGAAAAGGTGGCGCTCAACCTGGTGGGGATCGACGTCTTCGGGTCCGGCGCCTCGGGGATCCTCCGCGATCTTGCGGCCTTGCGGGACGCGCTTGCCGTGAACGACGTCGCCGCGGTCCGGACCGCGATGCAGGAGATGGACCAGGGGATGCAGAATATCTTCCGCAACCAGGCGCTGCTGGGCGCCCGCGTCAAGAGCATGGAGCTCGAGGAGGGCACGCTCAGGAACTTCGGCACGGAGATCACCGGGCAGATTGCGGATGCGGAGGACCTGGACATCGCCTTCGCGGCGATGAACCTCAAGAAACA
This sequence comes from Deltaproteobacteria bacterium, assembly GCA_016220005.1. Lineage (GTDB taxonomy): Bacteria > Desulfobacterota > Deferrimicrobia > Deferrimicrobiales > Deferrimicrobiaceae > JACRIV01. Next base: position 15,420 of record JACRIV010000028.1, on the reverse strand, counting down.
GGAGGCCGCCTTCGAGGCGGCGCTACAGGTGGCGGGAAGGATCTCCTCGCTGACGATCCTGGACGTGATAAAAAGATGACACGCGGAGCGAGAACCCAACCGTTAGTGTACACACGGAGGGTTCGAGCTCGCGGCAAACAAAGACTCCAGGGAGGGAGCCATGCTCGTGCTGACACGGAAGTCGGGAGAGAGGGTGCTGATCGGGGACGACGTGATGGTCACGGTCCTCGACGTCGGAAGGGGGCAGGTCAAGATCGGGATCTCCGCGCCTACGGGCATGCCCATCTACCGCGAGGAGATCTACATGAAGGTCATGGAGGAAAACCGCCGCGCGGCGAGCATAGGGCGGGATTTCATCGCAGCCTGGGAAGGGACCGATGATGAGGATTGAGAACACCAAGCTGGGGGACGTCGAGTTCGAGGACGAGCGCGTGATCACGTTCCCGGAGGGGCTTCCGGGGTTCTCGGACTCGCGCCGTTTCGCCTTGCTGGAAATCCGCCGGGGCAAGGCGTTCAAGTGGCTCCTTTCGCTGGACCGGCCCGAGCTCGCTTTGGTCGTCGCGGACCCCTTCGCCTTCTTCCCCGGTTACGAGGCTCCCCTCGAGGAGAAGGAGCTTGCGGCCCTGGCCTACCGGGAGAACGACCTGCTGGCCGTGCTCGCCGTGGTCACCGTCCGGGGCCGGCGGAAGAAGGACACGACCTTCAACCTGAGGGCTCCCGTCGTCGTGAACATGCGCACGCTCACCGGGAAGCAGGTGGTCCTGAAAGAGGAGAAGTGGGGGCTTCAGGCCCGCTTGCCGCTCATCGCTCCATCGCCTTCCGGCGCGAAAGAGAAGCGGCCTGCTGCTTCGTTATGAAGCGGGCGAGCCGGCGACTGCCCCCTTCCGCCAGCCGGGTGAACTGAAACCCGAAACGGTACCGGAACTTCGATTTGCTCTCGCCGAGAGAGAGCTCGTAAATGCACTTCGCCGAAACCTCCAGGGGAAGGAGGTTTCCTCCCCCGATCTTGCAGTTCTCGATCGCTTCCCCCGGACGGAACCGCGCGGAGGTCGCGACGGCAAACCCTCCCATCCCGATGTCGAGCACGTCCATGGGCGGGACGTCCGCACGGTTCGCGAGGCAGGCGACGGGGTCCGAAAGGGGCGGCTCCACCCGGTAGAAATCACGCCGCTGGATGAAGTGGATGCGGTCCGGCGCCGAAAACAGGTGGGAGAATGTCCCCCCTTCCGTGCGCTCCGCCAACCAGGAGGAGTCGAAGTGGTACGGGACCTGCTGGAAAAGATATTCGACCCTTATCCTGCCTGACTTCCGGAGCATGTCGTTCCCGCTCGCGGGCGTCAGGGGGAGCGCCAGGCAGGCGTTCTCGGATGCCTGGAACTCTTCGGCCCGGGAGGAGAACTTGATGAAGTGGTCGTCGATCCAGACGGACAGCGGGATCCTGGCCGCACACACGCGCTGCAGGTGCTCGCGGGCGGACGCCGGGGTCATGAGGTTTTCGGTCAGGTAGCGGCGCAGCGTCTCGTGTTTTCCGCGCCGCGCCCGGATCCTCGACAGGAGAACGTGGACGCCCGCCAGGAGCGCGATGCCTCCGGCCGCAAGGAGCGCCGCGCGCCCGATCATCGCGGTCCTCTCCCCGGCGGGGACCGGCGTCCCGGAATCCCTCACCACCTGCTCTCCGAGGGAATCCCTGAATTTCCGGACGCGCTCCTCCCGCGTGTCCTTCGCCGCGCCCGCCGCCATGGGGAGGGAAAGGGCCAGCGCAGCCAGGCACAGCGCGCAAATGAGACGGGCTCGCATCACACCCCCTTTGTACCATACCTCTGCCGGCCGGCTAAAGTTGCGCGTGCATTTTTCCGATAAGTGTTCCAAGTGGAATTGGACGGACTCCAAAAGCGAAAGGGGGGATCGGTGACGTAAAGGAGGGAAGTCAGGGAAAACCGGACCCGGCGGCAGGCAACCAACCGGCAACCCCAGGGCAAGGATGCCCGGGAAACATCAAGGAGGATACACGCATGGCAGTCATCATCAACACGAACATGGCGGCGCTGACCGCCCGCAAGAACCTGGAAGTCTCCCAAGCTCACCTGGCCACGTCGATCGCGCGGCTGTCTTCGGGCCTTCGGATCACCCGCGCCGCCGACGACGCCGCCGGGCTGGCGATCTCCGAGAACCTCGGCGCCCAAGTGCGCGGCCTGGGCCAGGCGTCGCGGAACGCTGCGAACGGGATCTCGGTTGTGGCGACCGCGGAAGGGGCGCTGAACGAGATCGGAAACCTCCTCTCCCGCATGCGCGAGCTGGCGGTCCAGTCGTCCTCGGGCGACCTCGACACCACGGGGCGCTCCAACCTCAACTCCGAGTACACGCAGCTCCTCGCGGAAATCAAGAGGATCTCCGACTCGACCACGTTCAACGGGACGTCGCTGCTGAGCGGCGCCTCCACCGCCACCTTCAACTTCCAGATCGGGATCAACAGCGGCTCGAACAACATCCTTACCGTCACGATCTCCGCCGCGGACACGACGGTCATCGGCGGCGTCACCGGTTCCGCCATTTCCCAGACCGTGATTTCGGACAGGGTCAGCGCGATGTCGTCCCTCCAGAACATCGACTCGGCCATCAGCACGGTGTCCAGCATCCGAGGCACCTTGGGCGCCATGCAGAACCGGCTCGAATCGATCATCCGGAACCTCGCGGTCAGCATCGAGAACACCACCGCCGCGAACTCCCGGATCCGCGACGTGGACGTTGCGGAAGAGACGGCGGCCTACACCAAGAACCAGATCCTGGTCCAGGCCGGCGTCTCCGTCCTCGCCCAGGCGAACCAGCAGCCCGCCATGGCGCTGTCGCTCCTCGGCGGCAGGTAAGCGGGACCGGAAACAGCGTCCAGTGACAGACAACGGGCCGGGGGCTTTTCGCCCCCGGCCCCTCGGTCCGGGTGAAGAGCCGTGAAAGTACAGAACGTGAACATGAATCCGGAAGCGGGGGTGCCACGCGCGGCCGTTCAGCCGCCGGGCAGAGGCCCGCGGCTTTCGGAGCCGGATCCGCCCCCTGCCGTACCGCGGGCCACGCCCCCGCCCGACCACTCGAAGGAGCTGGAGCGGCTTGCGGCCGAGATCGGCAGGTTCCTTCAGGACCATCGCTCGGTCGTCAGCATCACGATGGACTCCGAGCTGCAGCAGATCGTCACGAAGGTCCTTACGGAGGACTCGGGAGAGGTGATCCGCCAGTATCCGCCGGAAGCGATCATCGCGGTCATGAAGCGCATGCGGGAGCTTCGCGGCATCCTCCTCCACAGGAAAGGCTAGCCCATGGGGAACATCCAGTTTTCCGGCCTGGCGACGGGGATCGACACCGCCAGCCTGATCAAGGCGCTGGTCGAGGCGAAGCGGCAGCCCATCAAGATCCTCCAGAAGCAGGCGGACGTCTTCCAGGGGCGGATCACCCGCCTCGACGAGTTCGCCGCGAAGATCTCCGCGCTGCGCAGCGCGGTCGCCGCCATCTCCGCGACCACGAGCTTCGCGGCCTACATGGGGGCGACCAGCAACAAGGACATCCTCACCGTGACGGCCTCCTCCGCCGCGTCGGAAGGGAACCACACGGTTTCCATCACCCAGCTTGCCAAGAACCAGACGACGCTGGGGACGCCGTCTACAACGATCACCTCGACCACGGCCGCCGCGGGGATCAGCGGGACGCTTTCCCTGACCCCTTCCGGCGGGCCCACAAACACCGTGACCGTCGCGAGCACGGATACGCTGGAAGGGATCCGGGACGCCATCAACAACTCCGTCGTGAAGGCCTTCGGGACGCTCACCTTCGCGTCGGTCCCGGTCAATGCGACGACGGTCACGGTGGACGGGAAGACCTACGAATTCACTACCGGGACCCCTTCCGGCAGCAACATCAAGGTCGACACGACGGGACTCACGACGGCCGCCCAGGCGGCGTCCGCGCTGGCCTCGGCCGCGACAGGCGGGAACAAGGGCGCAAATTCGACGATGACCGCCAGCGGCGCCACCGTGACGGTGGTCGCGGACACCGCGGGGGCCGCCGGAAACGCGATCGCAATGACGGAGTCGGGCGACAGCGGCAACGCCGTGCTCCTTTCCGGCGCGACGCTTTCCGGGGGAGGCGCCCCGTCCTACTCCGCAAGCATCCTCAATTCCGGGACGTCGAGCAACCCGTCCTACTCGCTCGTTCTCACGGGAAAGAACGGCGGGACCGCGAACGCCTTCACCGCGACGGGGCTTTCCGGCATAACGTTTTCGAACAGCGCGAACGCGCAGGACGCGATCTTCTCCGTCGACGGGATCACCGGCATCCACCGCAACTCGAACGTGGTGACCGACGTGATCGTCGGCGTGACCTTGAGCCTGGTCGACGCTCCCGCGGGATCCCCCTCGGTCTCCGTGTCCATCACCAAGGACACGGCCAGCGTGAAGACGAAAATCAAAGCGTTCATCTCCGCCTACAACGACCTGAAAAGCTACGTCAACGCCAACACGAAGTTCGACCTGGTCACCAAGACCGGGGGACCGCTGATGGGCGAGTCCGCGGTGAGCACCGTCTCCCGGGGGCTTGCCGACCTTATCGTCAATTCGGTCTCCGGCCTCACCGGAAGCTTTACGGCGCTCTCCCAGACCGGCGTCAAGACCCAGACCGACGGGACGCTGACGTTGGACGAGACGAAGCTGGACGGAGCGATGGGCTCGGACTTCCAGGGGGTCATCAACCTGTTCGCCAAGAACTACTCGACCGGCACGGAGGGGGTCGCCTACAAGATCCAGGCGAAGATCGACCAGTGGATGTCGTCGGTCGACGGGGTCATCACCACGAGGAAATCGGGGATCCAGACGTCCGTGCGCAGGCTGAACGAGCAGATCGAGCAGAAGGAGTCCGCGGTCGCGCTCTACGAGAAGTCGCTCAAGCTCCAATATTCCCGCCTGGAACAGCTCGTGAGCAACCTGAAGGACCAATCGGGCGCCCTGAACAGCATTGGCGCGCGGCTCTATTAAACGGCGAAACCATCCATTCCTCAACGAGGGGATAAACCATGATCGGCACGCACGCGGCTACCCGGTATCAGCAGAGCAGTGTCAACACCATCTCCAGGGAGAAGCTCCTCATCATGCTCTTCGACGGGGCCATAGGCTACGCCCGCGTCTCCAAGATGAAGCTGGATGCGGGGGACCAGGCGGGATTCCGGGAATACCTGGGCAAGTGCCAGGCGATCGTGATGGAATTCCTCAACACGCTGAACATGAAGGAGGGGGGCAACATCGCCGTCAACCTGCAGCAGATCTACCTCTTCCTCATCGACCATACGAACGAGGCGAACGTCAGCCTGCTCGGGAAAAACATGGAGGACACCGCGCGCATCCTCGGCCACCTCCGGGAGGGGTTCGACGGAGCCATCCGCTCCCTAGCCCGCATTTCTCCCCAGGGTTCGTAGCGAGGCGGTGGAGACGGGCGTGGATACAAGGCGCGCGACCGAGGGCCCCGGAGACGTAGTTGAGACTACGTTGAGGAGCCCGACCGAGCGCAACGCCGTAGACATGCCCGTATCCGCCGCCGCAGCAGAAGCCTGGGGAGAAATGCGGGCTAACGGCAAACCCGGGGCGGGGATAGTGTCCCCCCCGCACGCCGCGAGGATGGAGAGCGTCCTCGCGACCTACCATCAGGCCACGATCGATCTCGTCTCCGCCCTGAAGCGGGCGGACCCGGAGGCCGCCTGCGAGGCAATGGAGGCCCGCGCCCGCTGCATCGAGGAGTATGCCTCCGAGATGGACCTCCTGCACGGCTGTCCGGCGTCCGAGCGCGATCCCGCCCTGATCGAGAAACTCCGTTGGCACCATCTTCGCATCAATGAAGCCGACGCCGATGCCATCCGGTACATCCGGTCGCTTCAGGACGAAGTGAGGGAACAGCTCGTCCAGGTCGGGTTGGCCAGGAAGATAGGACGACTCTACCAGCCGCCTCCGTCGGAGAAGATCCGCATCGTGAACGGGGAGAGCTGAAACCGTGGCATCGGGGAATCCTGATGGACAGGGGAGAGCCTCGATTTGCCGACGGAATTCGTATCCCCCGATCATTTCATCCGCTATGCGGAATCGGCCCCCTCGGATTCCACCGTCCCCATCGTAGAGGTCCATCCGTCCCGAAAGGACGGTCTGCCTGTTCCGCGGTTCGCGGGGAAGACCGTCCACAGCCTGTTCGACCCCCGGGAGGAAGCACGTCGGTTTGTTGACGTCTCCTGTCAACGGGCCGGGGTCAGGCCGGGAGAGACGGTCGCCACCGTGGGGAACGGCTTCGGGTACGTGGCCGAAGCGCTTCTGGAAAAGGGGTTCCGGCCGGTGGCGTTCGAGCCTTGCCGGGAGCTGTTCGGCGCGATGGCGAAGGCAAGGGACGTCCGGGAATTCCTGCGTTCCGTCGAGTTGTACCTGATCGACGATCCTGCCGACCTCCACAGGTCGGGAAGGCACCGTGAGGCGCTCGGGGAGATCAAAGCCTTCCTCCCCCTGCCGTACGTTTCCTGGCTCTGCCCGGAGTTCTCGGCGAAGCTCGCGAAGAAGGCCGCCGGGGTCCGCGCGTCCCGCAACGCCTTCTACAGGGTGTCGGTCGTTTCCCCCCTGGCCGGAGGCTCCTGGGAGATCGCCCGGTACGCCGCCAACGGCCTTCTCGGGAACGGCTTCCCGGTGGACTTCATCGACGTTTCCGGGTTCGGGGGGGTGAACGATGCCCTCCAAAAATTCCATGCCGGGAGCGATCCTTCCTTCTTCTCGAGCGGTCAGGCGGCCTTCGCCATGTGGTGCTCGGACCGCATCATGGAGCGGGTGAACCGGTTTGACCCCGGGATCGTGCTCGTCCTGGCGCAGGCGCCCCTGTCTCCCGTTCACGTCCGGGAGATGCGGGATGCCGGGCGGCGGGTCGTGTACTGGTTCGTGGAGGACTATCACCTGTTCCGGTACTGGGAAAACGATGCGGCGAACTACGACGCCTTCTTCCCGATCCAGAAAGGGGCGTTCCTGCGCGACCTTTCGATGTCGGGCCAGCGGAACGCCCATTGCCTCCCGCTTGCGGCGGACGAGACGGTCTTCCATCCCCGGGCGCTCTCCGGCAAGGACAAGGAACGGTTCGGGTCGCCGCTGTCCTTCATGGGAGCCGGCTATTACAACCGCCGCAGGTTCTTCAACTTGCTCGCCTCCCGGCCGTTCAAGATCTGGGGGACCGGCTGGAACAAGAGGGAGCCCTTGTTCCGGCACGTCCAGGAGGAGGGCCGTCGCGTCGATTCCTTCGACACGGCGAAGATCTACAACGGCACGGAGGTAAACATCAACCTGCATTCCTCCACGAGCCACGAGGGGGTGAACCCCTTCGGCGATTTCGTGAACCCGCGGACCTTCGAGATCGCGGCCTGCTCCGCCTTCCAGCTGGTGGATTCCCGCCAGCTTCTGCCGGAGCTCTTCACGCTGGAGGACGAGGTGACCTGCTTCACTGGAAGGGACGACTTCCTCGACAAGGTCGATTATTACCTGTCGCACCCTGAGGAAAGGGCGGAAATGGCGGCCCGCGCGATGGCCCGGGTGCTCCGCGAGCATACCTACAGGGACCGTATGCGGGAGATAGTCGAAGTGATCCACGAGATCTGCCCCCCTGAGGCGGGTCGCCGCCTGCCGACGGTGGAGGAGATGTCTCGGGAGGGCGCCGGCCCGGAGTGGAAAAAGATCCTCGCGGAATTCCCCGCGGACCGGCCGCTCTCCTTCGACGCGCTCCTCGCGGACGTCCAGGAAAAGCGTGCGGGGCAGCGGATCACAAGGAAGGAGGCGATGGTGCTCCTCCTGGGGAAGCTTCGCCATGGCGCAATCTGAGAACATCCTCCTGCTGAACCTCACCCGGATGGGGGACCTGGTCCAGACCACCCCCCTCTCCGTGGGCCTTTCGAAGGCGTACCCGAAGGCGTCGATCGTGCTGGCCGTCGTGAAGGAGTTCCTCACGGCCGCCTCCCTGGTGGAGGGGGTCGACGAGGTCGTCGCGCTGGATTACAACGCCCTGAAGCGCATCGCGCTCACCAACGGCTCTTCGCCCCTCTCCATGGTTTCCGAAGCGGAGGAGCTGCTGTCTCCGCTTCTCTCGAGGAAATACAAGCTGGCGATCAACCTGACGCACTCCCCGACGAGCTCGATCCTCATGTACCTCCTCGACGCGAAGGACAAGAGAGGCCTCCAGATGACCCCGAACGGCCTCCGTTCGATCCGCCACCCCTGGATGCTCCTCTTTCACAACTTCGCGCACAACAAGCAGATCACTCCGTTCAACCTGGTGGACATCTACGCCATGGGCGGAGACGTTCCGAACCACCGGGAGCGGATTCCCCTCACGATCCGCGTTCCGGAGGAGGCGGAAGCCTGGGCGGAGAAGTTTTTCCGGGACAGCCTTCAGGGGGACGGCCCGGTGGTGGCCATCCAGGCGGGCGCGAGCGACGCCCACAAGATGTGGCACCCGGTTTCCTTCATCCGGGCCTGCCGCATTCTCCGCGACGCCGCCGGAGCCCGCTTCCTCTTCATCGGCGGGCAGCAGGAGCGCGAGCTGGCGGAAAAGATCCACGCCCTCGTGGACGCGCCGGGAAGCCTCGTGGCGGCGGGGAAGACCGACCTGCCGCAACTGTGCGCCCTGCTTCGCCGCGCCGACCTCATGATCACCAACGACACCGGCCCCATGCACCTGGCGGCGGCCGTGGGGACCCGGGTCATCTCCTTCGCCCTCGGCCCGGTCTTCTACTCCAATACGGGACCGTACGGCGAGGGACACATCGTCTTCCAGCCGAGCGTCTCCTGCGCCCCATGCTCCTTCGCCGTGCGGTGCGTCAACCCGGAATGCAAGAACATGGTGACGCCCGAAGCGGTCGCTTCCGTGGCCCTGCGCCGGCTGCGGAACGAGCCGTTGTTCCCAGGATGCCTGGATGACGGGCCGGAATTCGCCGGCTGTGAGGTCTTCCTCTCCGGGTGGGGGGAGGACGGGCTGATGGATTATCTCCCGCTCCTCTCCCGCCCGCGGGCGTTCCGGTTTACTCTGGAAAGAGCGTATCGGCGGATCTGGGGAGAGACCCTGGTCCGCAGGCAGGACCCGCCGGGGGGGGACATCCCCGTGCCCTCCCGGAGCGACCGGATATTCGGGCCGCTTGCAGCCCTCGAGAAACTCGCTTCGGCGGGGCGGGGCGCCGCCCGCGAGATCCTCCGCCGGAGCGGGACCCCGGGGAAACATCTCGACATGTTCCGGTCGAGGCTCTCCGGGATACAAGCCGCCTCCGGAAAGATCCGGGAGCTGGGGATGGCCATCCCGGAAGTGAACGGCCTGTGCCAGATGTTCGCCTACGAGGAGGAAAACATGAAGGCGGCCGACCTGGCGGGGGCCGCCGGGGAGAACGTGGCGATCTTCGGAAATCTGTTGCGCCGTACCCGAAGCCTGGCTTATCTTCTGGCGGAGGAAGACGGGAAAGCCCAAGGGGGGAGCGGATGACGCGGGTCACGATCGACGGCAATGAGGTGTCCTGGGACCTGACGGGGATCACGAATATCGAGGAGCTGATGGCCGATCTGTACCGGAAGACCGCCGAGACGGGGCGGGTGGTCTACCGGGTCGCCGTCGACGGCCGGGAGCTCACGGCGGGAGGGGAGAAGGAGATGGCCTCCCTCCCCCTGTCCCAGGTCGGCGAAGTCGCTCTGACCACCAACTCCCCCGGCGAGCTGCTGTGCAACAGCCTCGAGGGGGCCGTTGTCCTGTGCGACGCGATCTGCGCCGACACCGCCAAGGCGGTCGAAGCGTTCCGGATGGGGGAGGGGGAGAAGGGCCTCTCCTATTACCTGGCGTGCGTCGAGTCCATGGGGACGTTCTTCCAGCTCGCGGGGGCCATCCTGAACGGGATCCGTTCGGGTTATTTTTCCGTTGCGGAATGCTCCGAAGGACCGCCCACGGGGCCGTCCGCGGAGACGGCCGAAATCCTTACCCGCCTCCTGGATGACCAGAAAAGGGAAGACTGGACGGCCATGGCGGACGTGCTGGAATTTGAAGTGGTCCCCAACCTGCAGGGGTGGAAAGCGTTTCTCGAACGGCTGCAAGGCGATCAGGCGAAGTAGGGCGACAGCTTCTCCTTGATCTGCTCCGGGGTGAACGGCTTCTTCACGAGGTTGTTCGCCCCTTTCTTTATGGCCTCCTTCGTCATGCTCTCGGCGCCTTCCGTGGTGATGACCACGATGGGGGTCTTGTCCCAGCTCGGGTTGGACCGGATGTTTTCGATGAAGGTCAGCCCGTCCATCACCGGCATGTTGATGTCCGTGAGGATCATCCCCACCGTCATCTCCCCGAGCTTCTCCAAGGCGGCCTGGCCGTTCTCGGCCTCCACGATCTCCCCGATGTCGAACCCCGCCTGGCGGAGCGACCTGGCGATGATCTTCCGCATCGTGCTGGAGTCGTCCACGATCAATAATTTTTCCATGTTCCCCCGTCCCCTTGCGGTCTGATATCAGGACTTCGCGCTATCGAGTAAAGGCTCCATCTTCGTCTGCAGCACTTCGGGCGAGAACGGATGCACAAGGAACGCCTGGACGCCGGCTTTCTTGGCGTGGAGGATCGTCTCCCTAGTCGGCCTGTTGGCCACTCCCACCACCGGGATCTTCTTCTCCCCGTCCCCCGCGGCCCGGCAGACGCGCGTCACCTCCGCGTCCTGCCCCTGGGGGAATTCCGCGATGATCATCAAGGGCCCTCCCGAGATCAGCGCCACCGCGGTGTCGGCGTTCTCGGCCTGCCTGGCCTCGATCCCCATCCCGGCGAAGAACTCGCGGATCTGCCGGGCGATGGAGTCGTCCTTCCCGTAGAGGAGGACGATGCGGGAGGGCGAGGCCGCGGGCCCCGGGGCCTGCGCCGCGTCCCCCGCGCCCGCCGCGGGGAGAGCGATCCCGAGGATCCGCGCCAGCAGCAGGTCCTCGACGATCAGGAAGGCCGACTTGGTCTCGAACGCCGGGAAGGAGATGGCCATCTCCGCTCCGAACGCCCCCCCTTTCGGCCAAAGGGAGTCCAGGGCCCCCTCCCGGGAGGGATTGACGAGCTGGATCCCCTCGTTCCGCAGCTTCCCGTGCTCGCGCGACCGGCCGTGGGTGACCTCGTCCAACCCTCCGTACACGATGTTGGCCACCTCGTTGAAGGAGTCGGCCATGTCCTGGCCCATCTCCCCGGACCGTGCGGCCTCCTTGATCTGGGCGGCGGGCATCATGAGCAGCGAGCCCGCGAACAGGGCCGCCTCGGGAAGCCGGAAGACGGCCAGCGCCCGTCCTTCGCCGGACGCGCTCTCCATGAGGAGGACGGCCGCGTTCTGCCGCACCTTGTCGGCGAGCTCCTCCGCGGTGAGCGGACCGACCTGCGCGGAGCGGAACGCGACCTCCGCTCCCACCAGGGAGCCGACCCGCTCGCCGATCTGCTCAACGGCCTTTGTCAGCAGCGCCGCTCCTTCCTTCTGGTATTTTTCCCGGCTCATCGCTATCGGATCATTCCATGAGGGCCGGGCTGGCCTTGTACAGGAAGTTGAAGCGGACCTCTTCCCCCTCCACAAGGAAGGTCACCCGCACGCCGTGCACCTCCTCCGGAAAGCTTAACACCAGGTCCATGCCGGAAACGACGGTCGGGATCGAGAGCAGGAAGTTGAGGCCCGCCTCGACGAACCGGCTCTTGATGTTTCCCGTCACCATGTTGACGATCTCCCCGGCGCAGTCGTTGATCTCCTCCTGGCTGACCTCCCCCCCCTCGGTCCCCAGCATGTTGCCGGTCAGCATTTCCGCGACCTTCCGGGAACAGACCATGGAGACGATGCCGTTGATATCGCCCGAGATGTGGATGGACGAGATCAGCTCGCCCGTCAGGCGGCTCACGTCGGTGTCCTCCGGCGGGCTTTCCTCCGGGAGAATGAAGATCAGCGTTTCGAACACCTCGTGGACGGCGTCTATGACGATCCCCCCGATATCCTTGACGACCATGCCGAAATTTCCTCCTGAAGTAATGTGCCTCATCCTTCCTATTCGGAAAAGATTCGGGAAACTTTAACCCGCATTTCTCACCAGGCTTCTGCTGCGGCGGCGGATACGGGCGCGTCTACTGCGTTGCGCTCGGTCGGGCTCCTCGACGTAGTGTCAACTACGTCTGCGGGGCCCTCGGTCGCGCGCCTTGTATCCACACCCGTCTCCACCGCCTCGCGACGAACCCTGGTGAGAAATGCGGGTTAACGAATAGAGCGCTTTTTGGAGTGAAGTTTTCGCCCGTTCGGTCCGATACGTATCGGAGACGGCAACTTATCCATCGTTGTCAGGGAGGGCATCCACATGGCGGAGAAAGCGGGCAGGGCGGTCGAGTCGGGGGCGAAGAGCGGGAAGTTCCTGACCTTCGAGCTGGATGACGAGGTCTACGGGCTCGACATCCTGAAGGTGAAGGAGATCATCGGGATCATGGACATCACCTCGGTGCCTCAGTCGCCTCCGTATATGAAGGGGGTCCTGAATCTCCGGGGGAAGATCATCCCCGTGGTGGACCTCCGGCTCAAGTTCGGGTTCGCGGAGCGGGAGTACACGGAACGGACGTGCATCATCGTGGTGGAGCTGTCGGGGGCGGAGGGGAAGCTGCTGGTGGGGATCATCGTCGACGCCGTGTCCGAGGTGACCAACATCTCCGATTCGGACGTGGAGCCGACCCCGGATTTCGGCGGGAGCTTCACGGTGGACTACATCCAGGGCATGGCGAAGATCAAGGGGAAGGTCGTCATCCTCCTGGACATCAGCCGCGTCCTTTCGGCCAGCGGACTCGGGCAGATGGTCGGCGCCGCGTAATGCGAGGAGTGTCCCCCCTCGCCGGCAGCCCGGAAGGAGGAGGGAAGAGAGCGTGTCCTCACTGAAGAACGAGGAAGGCGCGGGACTGCTCGACCGCATCTCCGTTGCGATACTGACCTTGTCTTCCGACGACATGCGGAAGCTGGGGGAGATCCTCTCCGCTTTCGAATCGCTGAAGCGCCTCGCGGAAAAAGAGGGGTTGGGAAGCGTCGCCGAAGCCGCGCGCGCCGCCGACGCCGTCCTGACGGCGCTGCTGTTCGACGACGGGGTGCGGGCGCGCTGGGACGAGGCGGTCCGGATCGTCTCGCGCATCGCCGTGTTCTGCCAGGGCGCATGCCGCGGGGAGAAGGTCGACCCCGCCGCGCTCTCGACGCTGCGGGAGGAGATCCGGCAGAGCCTTTCGATCGACCTGGGCGAAAGCGAGGAATCGCCGGGGGGGGCAAAGGCCGGCGAGGATGCGGGTCCCGCCTCGGTCCCCCTGGACCAGGACGGAGATCTCTACAAGGACTTCGTCACCGAGTCGATCGAGCACCTCGAGGGGATCGAGGTGAAGATGGTCGACCTGGAGGCCGACCCGGGCGACCGCGAGATCATCAACGCCGTCTTCCGGGCTTTCCACACCATCAAGGGCGTCTCGGGCTTCCTGAACCTGAAGGACGTCAACGAGCTGTCCCATCGCACCGAGACGCTGCTGGACCTCGCGAGGCGCGGGGACCTGGCGGTCACGGCCGCGGTCATCGACGTCGTCTTCGAGGCCATCGACGAGATCAAGGGGATGGTCCGGGACGTCTCCGCCCGGATCGCCTCGGGCGAGGCGTCGAGGCCGCTGAAGGACATCCGCGCCCTCGCGGCCCGCATCGAGGCGGTCCAGGAGGGGAGCGGGGAGCCGCCGGCGCCGTCTTCCCCCCCGTACCTGGGGGACGTCCTGGTCGCGCAAGGGAAGGCCACCCGCCGGGACGTGGAAAGCGCCTGGGAGAAGAAGCAGGAGAGCGCCGACCCGCGCCCTCTCGGGGAGATCCTGATCGAGGAAAAGAAGGTCTCCCCCAAGGGGGTCGCGCAGGCGCTCCGCGTCCAGAAGGCGGGGGGCGCGGCGGCGGAGGCGCAGGACATCCGGGTGGACGTCCAGAAGCTCGACAGCCTCGTCGACATCGTCGGCGAGCTGGTGATCGCCCAGTCCCTCGTGTGCAACGACCCGGACGTGGCGGAGATCGACAGCCAGCAGTTCTACCGGAACATCTCCCAGCTGGGCCGGATCACCTCCGAGCTCCAGAAGATCGCCATGTCGATGCGGATGGTCCCCATCCGGAACACCTTCCAGAAGATGTCCCGGATCGTCCGCGACCTGGCCCGCAAATCCGGGAAGGAGATCGCCCTGGCCCTCTCGGGGGAAGAGACGGAGATCGACCGGAACATGATCGAGGAGATCCACGATCCGCTCGTCCACATGATCCGCAATTCGGTGGACCACGGGATCGAGCCTCCGGACGCGAGGAAGGCGGCCGGCAAGCCGGAGTGCGGGAGGGTGACCCTGCGGGCCTACCATCACGGAGGGAACGTGGTGATCGGGGTGGAGGACGACGGGCGCGGCCTGGACCCGGCGAAGATCCTGGCCAAGGCGCGGGACCGAGGCCTCGCCGGTGTGAGCTCCCCCCTCACGGAGTCCGAGGTCTTCTCCCTGATCTTCGAGCCGGGATTCTCCACCGCGGAGAAGATCACCGACATCTCGGGCCGGGGCGTCGGGCTCGACGTCGTCCGGAAGAACGTGGAGAAGCTTCGCGGGACCGTCGAGGTCAAGTCGTCCCAGCCGGGAAGCGGGTCCGCTTTCTACATGAAGCTCCCGCTCACGCTCGCCATCATCGACGGAATCATCGTGCGGGTCGGGGCGCAGCGGTACGTCATGCCGACGAACAACGTGGTGGAGGCTCTCCGCCCCAAGCGGGAAGAATATTTCACGGTCGAGCACCGCGGCGAGATGATCCGGGTCCGCGGAGACCTCCTGCCGCTCGTCCGGCTCCACGGGCTGTTCTCGGTCGCGGATGCCGTTCGCGACCCGGCCGACGCGCTGGCGGTCGTCGTCGAGTATGAAGGGCGCAAGCGGGCGATCCTGATCGACGAGCTGGTAGGGAAGCAGGAAGTGGTGATCAAGACCCTGGGCGAGGGGATGGAAAAGATGCGCGGGATCTCCGGGGGCGCCATCATGGGCGACGGCCGCGTCGGCCTGATCCTGGACGTCGCCGGGATCTTCGATCTCACCGGCCGGCAGGCGGCCTGCGTATGAACGGACGGCCGACATCCGCCCCTTCCCGGAAGGAACCGGCGGGAAACGGGGAGCTGTCGGCCCGGGATTTCGAGAGCTTCCGGCGGCTCATCTACGAAACGGCGGGGATCGCGCTGACCGACGGGAAGCGGGAGTTGCTCCGCTCCCGGCTGGGGAAGATCGTGCGCCGCCGCGGTCTCGCCTCGTTCCAGGATTACCTGCGGCTCGTCGAGGAGGACGCCACGGGGGACGAGATCACCGTCCTGCTCGACGCCGTCTCCACCAACGTCACGTCCT
>JACRIV010000142.1 GCA_016220005.1 Deltaproteobacteria bacterium | reverse complement strand
CTCACGGCATGGTCGGGGCTGGACTATTTCTTCCGCTTCGTCGGGGAGATCTTCAAGCGGTAACGCCCCCAACGGTTCCCGCACGACGTCTCCCTCCTCCCTGACCGAATCCCGGACTCCTTCGTCCGAAAACCGCACGCCCTCGTTTTCCAAGCAGCCGCCCGGCATGATCGGGCCCGCGTTCGCCGGCGGAGCGCGGGCGGCGACACGTGTCCGTAACTCCCCGCCGGAACAAGGGAGGATCCGCCGAATCCGCCGGGCAGAACCTGCGGGGATTCGCTCAGGCAACGGCCGGCACCGGATCTGCAACGTGTCGCGGGCACCGATGATTCAGGAGCTCGCGGCAAACCGCCGCCGAAAGGGGGACGGGTATGCGAAGACTGTTGGCGGTTCCGGGTGCGATGATCGTTGCGGTGATTCTGGGCCTGGCGGGATGCGGCGGCGGAGACGAGGGGACCGGCGGAAACGGCGCCGCCGGGAACGGGGGACCGCCCACCGTGAGGGTCGCCGCCGATATCACGTCCCCCACGTCCTGGGACAATACCAATGTCTACGTCATCGACGCCGACATCCACGCCTTTTCGACGTTGGCCATCCGGCCCGGGACGACCGTCAAGTTCGCAAGCCGCGGATCGCTGTCGACCGGCGGAAGCGGGGCCATCGTCGCAGACGGAACGGCGTCCGGGCGCATCCGCTTTACGTCGCTCAAGGACGATAGCCGCGGAGGCGACACGAACGGAGACGGATCGGCCACCGCGCCCTCCCGGGGCGACTGGCGGGGGATCTCGCTTGCGGGCGGCAACGGGTCCGTGTTCAGGAATTGCGACTTCACCTACAGCGGCGGTTCGTTTTCGGGGCAGGGAGGGCCGGCGCTTGACCTGGGGAGGACCGACCGGACGACCGTGGACGGTTGCACCTTCTCCGACAACGACGGCGGCGACCCCGAGAACCCGTCCGGCGCGCTGAAGGCCGACTTCGCGGGCGCCGCGACGCTCATCTCGAAAAACATCTTCCACGGCAACAACGTTCCGTTGTCGATCCATCCCGCGGTCCGCATCGAAAACACCAACACGTTCCACGATCCCTCGGACCCGGCCCGGACGAACCGCTACAACGGGGTTTTCGTATCCGGGGGCGACCTGACGACCCCTGCTGCCTGGGCGGGGCTGGAAGCCCCCTTTGTGGTCCACGAACGCCTTTACATCCACCAGCCGGTTTCGCTCGGTCCGGGGGCAATCATCAAGTTCGCGCCCGGCGGCCGGATGGAAACCGCCAACAGCGGCACGATCAACGCGTCGGGAACGGCGATTTCCCGGGTGGTCTTCACGTCGATCCGCGATGACGCCCGCGGCGGGGACACCAACGCCGACGGAGATGCCACTTCCCCCTCGCCCGGCGACTGGGGCTCAGTCCTCCTCCATGGCGCGAACGGCTCTATATTCAGGAGTTGCGACTTCCGTTACGGCGGCAACGGAGGATACGGCGCGCTCCAACTCGAAGCCACGTCCGGCACGACCGTCGACGGCTGCGTCTTCGCGGAAAACGACGGCGGCGACCCGGGCGAACCCTGGGGCGCGCTCAACGCGGTTTTTGCGGGCGCCGGGACGGTCATTACGAACAACGCTTTCTTCGGCAATAACGTTCCGCTGGCGATCGATGAGAATTTCGATCTGGACGGGTCCAACGTTTTTCACGACCCGGCGAACCCGCCCCGGAAAAACCGCTACAACGGGATATTCGTGAGTCCGCGAGGCTACCTGACCGCTCCCAGGATATGGTCCGGCGCGGAGGTTCCCTTCGTCATCCGGAGAACTCTGGAACTGCTGGGCACTTTGACCTTCGGCCCCGACGTCATCGTCAAATTCCAGGCGGGTGCAGGGATCAACGTCTACAATCGGGCCGGCGGGGGGCTCGAAATCTCTCCGGGCGTCCAGTTCACCTCGATCCGGGACGACGCGCGTCTGGGCGATACCAATGGCGACGGATCGGGGACGGTACCGCAGGCAGGCGATTGGGACGGCATCGCGTACGAGTACCTGGGAGCGGCGGTCTGGAGTTACGTGAGCTGGCCGAATGTCTACTACGACGCCCACTGACCGGCCAAGATCGTGGAAGCGGAAACCGCTGATGACCGGACGCCGCCAGGCGGGCTCTTCCTGTCCGCCGCCGGCGCCATGCCCGGTACAAATGACACGTTTCCAACGACGTCGGAGCGTCCCCGTGGTGTACGGTGTTTCCGGAGGATCCGGAAGCCATTTTTCGGCAGGACGTCTACCGGATATTCCCCATCGCGTTTGGATGGGCTATCCTCCAATGGAGGAGGGAATATGAAGCTTGAGCTGACCGCCGTTTTTCGAAAGGTCCCCGAAGAGAGGGTAGCGAATCGCCGCAAACCGAGCGTGACAGCCGGTTGGCTTCAAGTGGATCTTGGAATGGGAAGTCTGTAATATCGAGGGAAGATTCCAGGGAATCCGGAAAGAGGTGGGTGAATGAAATCTACTGCGAAGAGGATTGCGCCGGATGATTACATCCTCTCCGTTCTTTCCCCGAAGGACCGCCTGGAAGCGGCCTTCAAGATTGCCGGAGAAGCGTTCAAGAAAACGACGTTGACGACCAAGGACGTCGAGAAGGCGGTCAAGATCGTCCGGAGACGAGCGTACGAAAAGAAAAAGTAGCCTCGCTCTCGACACCGGAGTTCAAGTATTCGCCTTCAGTGGCACCCCGAGGGCTGCGGTGATCAAGGCGAGCGGGAAAACAAAGGCTGGTAGGGGCTTATCTCGATCGCACATGGAGAAACGAACGAAAGAATGGCTTCGGCAAGCGGACTACGATATGGATACGGCCGACTACGTACACAAGGGCGGGCGACATCTCCACGCTGTATTCATGTGCCACCTCGCCGTTGAAAAGGCGTTGAAGGGGTGGTACTGGGAGAAACGTCGCGAATTCCCGCCGAAGTCGCATAGCCTGGTCTTTTTGGTGAAGGAGATCGGAATAATGCCGCCGGAAGCGCATGGACGATTCATCATTAGGCTGAGCGAGGCCAGTATTCCCACACGCTACCCGGAAGACCTGGCGAAAGTGGAGCGCGAATTCACCGGAGAGATCGTCGCGGGTATTCTTGCCGGAGGCCGGGAGGTCATCGAGTGGATAAGAAAGCAGTTATAGAAATCGTCGACCGCTTTCGCCTGGGCCTCGAGGCGCGGGGTATCCGTCCGCAAAAAATCATATTGTATGGATCGCACGCTACAGGGTTTGCTACGGCTGAGAGCGACATCGACCTGGTCGTCATTTCCAGCGATTTTTCCGACAAGGGGTATTGGGAGAGAGTAGACGTGCTGAGCGATGTGATCTACGAGATGTTTGTACCGCTCGACGCTGTGGCAATGACACCGGATGAGTTGGAACGGGAAGACTCCTTCGTCGTCGAATTCGCCCGAACCGGACAAGTCGTTTACGCCGCGTAGTTCCTCGTCCGGAAGGTTGATCTTGACAGG
>JACRIV010000018.1 GCA_016220005.1 Deltaproteobacteria bacterium | reverse complement strand
GAAAGCCCGGGGTTTGCCCCGGGCTTTCCGGCCGATCCGTTCGTCTGCGGAAGCGTAGAAGGGCGCGCCGGGGATTCCCGGCCAGCTCAATAGCAGTACTGGTACCAGACACCCCCTACTTCGTACCATATGCAGGTGGGGTTGACGCTCGTGATTACGTGGGCGCCGCTTTTCAGGGGAACCGGCTTCCCGTCGGTGAAGACTTCGACCTTGGAGACCTTTTTAAGAGCCTTGACGCGAGCGCCGTTGTGCATCGCGTAGACATCGCTGTTCGGATTCTCCTTGTGGAACTCCACCAAATCCGTCCCGTGCTGGATCTTCTTGAGCAGAGCCATCACTCTCCCCCCGGTCTTTAAGAGTTTTCGTTCCGAAACAGAACTTTTCCGAGTCCCCACCGTCCCGCGCCGCGCGACGGGACCACCCCCTTTCCCCCGGAATCGCCCCGGTCCCTATATCGCCAGGGTGACCCGTAAGAAGACCGCCCTCTTCGGCTGGATCGCCGGATTAACCGGGTCCGTATCCTTGAAGTTGAAGGACCGGTCGAACAGGTTTTTCCCTTCCAGGGTGACGATCCCCCGCCGCTCGGGGAACCGGTAGCTCACCGCCCCGTCGAAGAGCCAGAACCGGTCGGAACCGGGGACGAACGGATCGTTCGGGTCGAAGATACGCGGCTGGAACGACCCGTCCTGGTGGATAAAGATCCCTTTCAGCCGGACACCCAGGCCCGAGGGGTGGAAGGCGTTGATCCCGAGGGGGAACCGATGGGTCCGGACATGTTCGATACCGGCGCTGAAATTCGGGTCCCGTTCGATCCGTTCGTACATGTATTCCGCCCGGAGCGCCATCCACGGGTGGGGCGTCCAGTACAGATAGGCCCGCCCGACCCGTTCCGTCCAGTCCGAACGCTCCTGGACGGTCGAGGAGCCTGACACGAGGACGGGAACGTCGAGGTCGCTCCAGGTGAACTCCGCCCCCCCGTAGAGGTCTTCGCGGAATTTGCGGTCGACGGCTGCCCCGTACCGCCACGACTTCGTCCCTTCCATGTCGTCGAAGAACTGGTTGAACCCGGCCACCTGGGTCGGCTCGATCGTCTGGGAGGTGGGCAGGGTCCTGCGCAGGAGCCGGAAGACAGCCCCGCGCAGTGTTGTGCCGGGTCGCGGGCTCCAGCTCACCCCGAACTTCGGGTTGAGCTGGTTGATGTCCTCGAATTCGCCCCGGAAGAAATCGGCGCTCGCCCCGAGGGTCCACGTCACGGAGGCGGGGACCTGGACCAGGGCATAGGCATAGGCGTTGGTGTGGCGGATATCCGCCTCACGGACATCGGACGTGACGACGGGAGGGATGGGTGGGATAGGCGGGGGGGGCGGAGGCAGCGTGAGGACGGTCAGCAAGGCGGTCCTCCGCTCCACCGTAAAATGCCCGGCGCCGGCGATGAGCCGGAGGCAGCCCGAGTGGGTCAGGTGCTGCAGCTCGCCGCCGTATTGCGTATCCTCCCGGTCCTGGGTGATCTCGAAGACGGGGACCGGCGTGTCGTGAAGGCGGTTGTCCTGCGTCCCGTACAGGAGCGAACCGATCAGGTCGGACCCGGGCGAGAAGGCGTGGTGGAGGCCAAGACGCGCGGAGCGTCTCCTCTCTTCCTGCCGCTCCCGCGGGAGGAAATCGTCCGGATCGAAATTGAGCGCGAGGCTGCCGCGCGTGAAGTCGGTGGACCGGAACTCCCCCTGGAGGCTCGTCTTGTGGGAGAGGCTTCCCTGAAGGAACACGCTGTAGATGTCCCGCTTCTGGTCGTTGTTTGGCCGGAACCCGTCCGTCTCGAAATGGAACTGCCCCGCGCTGAAGGAGATCGGCCCCTGGACGCCGGAGAAGACGAGGTCGTCGCCGACGGTCCGATGGGAACCGGCGACGCCGCTTGCCTGTAACGCCAGCCGGTCCCGGTTGAAAAGGGGATTGAATTCGTTGAACGACGGATCCGAGGGGCCCGCGCCGGAAAGGATGAACAGGTCGCCCTGGGCGAGCTGGGGCTGGACCGGCGTGATGTTGAGAGGCTGCAGGAGTTGTGACTGGAGCAGCTCGCTCACCCGCGCGATTTCGTGGCGCGGCAAGGCGGAATAGGAGTCCGCGAGGAACCGGTGGGCGGAATGGTCCCCCGGGTCCACGTTCACCGATTTCCATCCCTCGACCAAGGCGAGCTGCTGGAACCCCAGGTCGCCGTAGATGCGCCCCAGGCTCGCGCTGCGCGCCGCCAGGTCCTCGTCGAGGAGCAGGCGGGACCGGTAGACCGCCCGATTGTCGTTCAGCTCGATGGACTTCTGCAGGTCGTGCAGAGCCTCCACGGGGCGGTTCAGGGTCTGCTTTCGGATTGCATCGTAGAAGAAGGGGGTCGGGTCGGAGGAATCCAACTCTTTCGCCATTTCGAGTTGGGACAACGCCGGCTTGTCGCGTTTCTCCTCGTAATAGGCTTTCCCCAGGTAGCTGCGGATGAGGGAATTCTGCGGGTCGAGGCTCGCGGCGATCTCGATCTCCCGGCGACCCCCGGGGAGGTCTCCTTCCCGGATCCTGGCCAGTCCCAGTCCCAGCCGAGGTAAGGGGTCCGCCTGGTCGAGGACGATCGCCTTCTCGAAGGCGGCCGAGGCGTCCTTCGTCCTGACCTGGGCGAGGAAGGCGAACCCCAGAACCACGTGGGTGCGGGCGATCTCGGGGGAGAGGCCCGCCGCCCGCCGAGCCGCTTTCAGGGCCTCGTCCAGGTCGCCGAAGGAAAAGTGCATCTCCGCGAGGCGCGCCCACGCCAGGGCGTTCCCGGGTTCCGCTTTCACCGCCTCCCGGAGGCTTTCCCGGGCCCCCTGCAGGTCGAAACGGGCCTGGAGGGCATAGGAAAGCGCGATGCGCGCGGATGCCGACCGCGGGTCCGCCTCCACCGCCTTCGTCGCGTGGGCGAGCGCCTCTTCCTTTTTGTTCTGCACCACGGCGATCACCGACAGCAGCGCATGGGCGGACGCGTTCCGTGGGTCGGTTCTCAGGGCCACCTCGATCGCCGACCTCGCTTCCTCCACCCTGCCCACGGACAGGAGCAACGCAGCCCTTGTCTCCCACCCCTCTTCGAGGCCGGGCGCCAAGCCAGGCCGGGGGGGCGGGAAGACCGCGGGATAATAAAGGGTCCACTGCACCGCGTCCCGGGGGCGCGCCACGACCCGCAGGACCGGCGCCTTGCCCGCCTCGGCCACGGCCGACTGGCCGCCCCCGACACGAAGAGTTCCCGCCGGGTTGGCGGCAAGCACCTTCCCCTCGAACACGGACAGGAAGGTCCTGTCCCTCTCGACCTTGATGAGGAATTCCGTCCCCTCCACCCCCGCGTTTACGAACGGCGTATTGACGTCCAGCTTCCTGGGGGTGCGGGTGATGAAGTAAAAAGCCCCCACCAGCAGGTCGAGCAGCTGGGTCCCCCCCTTTTCCGGTCCGGAGATCTTGACCGTCGTGTTCTGGTCGAGCCGGAGGAGGGTCTCGTTCACCAGGAGCAGGTCGGCGCGCCCGATCGAAGGGACCCGGATCGTGTCGCCGGGACAGAAAGCGTCCCTCAACCTCACCGGCTGCCAATTCCGCGGCGCGTCCGGATTCCACGCCCTGAGCGCCTGCACGCTCCCCTGCACCGATACCGCCTCCGCGACCGGCCGATCACAGCCCCCGGGGAAGGCGGCGCGCGGGACGAGAAGCGACGCCCCCACGCAAATCGACAGTACCGTCATCCGGAAACGATCGGCACGGCCTTCCTTCATCGTTTCCCCTCTCCCCTCCGCTATTTTCTGTCCATCCGGACCACCCCGTCCCAGGGCGCCCCCGGAGGGTTCTTCCGGTAATGGGTGCACAGGTTCAGGAAAAAATGCGAAGGCCTGTCCTGCCCAAAGCTGTCCGCGGTCTCCCGGAACTTCCGGATCGCCTCGTCCCAGGACTGCCGCCGGAACGCATCGAGCCCCTCGGCATACATCGCGCAGGCCTTGCGATGCTGCTCGTCCGATTCCTCCAGCCGGGAGACCAGCTCATGGACCACGAGCGACTTCGACTTTCCGAGGAAGAGGAATTCCCCGATCTCCCGGGTGAGAAAGCCCTCAAGCCGTTCGATGACATCCCCGGACACCAGCACCCGGGTCCCCAGGTACTTGTTCAGGCCTTCGATCCTGGCCGCGGTGTTGACGATGTCCCCCACGGGCCGGTATTCGTAATGATCGACGGCGCCGATGTTCCCGAGGAGTATGAGGCCGGAGTGCAGCCCGATCCGCGTAGGGAGGTCCCGGAAGCCGGTGGACCGGTTGAATCGTTCGATGGCGTCCGCGATGTCCAGCGCCGCCAGGCACGCCTTCTCCCTGAGGGCGGGGTCGGGGCGGGCCGACACCCAGATCGCCAGCATGGAATCCCCCACCACGTTCGAGACGATCCCCCCGTGCGCCTTCACCGGATGGAATATGGCCTCGTAATAGTTGTTCATGAGCCGGCCGAGTTCCTTGGGAGTCGTGATCTCGGACAGGGAGGTATACTGTTCCGCGTCCGTGCCCAGGCAGATCCCGTAGACGAGCCGGTTGCTCGATTCCACCTCGGCGAAGTTCACGACGAGCTCGTCGACCACCGCGTCGGGAAGATAGTACCCGAAAGCCCTCCGTATGTTCCGTCGCTCCCGGTTCGAATCGACATACTTCGCGACGATGGATCCGAAGAACGCGAGCGGGGCCTGGAAGAACAGGGGTAGGACGATCGGGTGCCAGCTTCCCGCCGCCGCGAACTGGTGCTTCGCGACGAAGAGATAAAGAGCTCCGAGGGTCAGGACCCCGGCGGCGGAAAGAAGCGGGTGGAACAGCCCGCAGACGACGCCGATCGCGACGCCCCAGAGGAAGACGACGGCAAGGTGCGTGCGCGGTCCCAGCGGCCGGACGGGCATATCCTCGAGGAGGTTCGCGAACGAGGTCGCGGCGATCTCGACCCCGCTGAGATCGAGGCCGTTGGATTGGGTGAAGACGGTGTGGAAGCCGTCCTTCTGTTCGTGCAGCAGCAGCTCCGAGGAGCCGACGAACACGGCCTTGCCCCGGACATCCACAGGGAGGACGCCGCCGCCATGCCCCTGCTCGATCTTCACGAGCTTATAATACGGCACGGTAACGATGGTCCGGGGGGGTCCGTAGAAATTGAGGTGCTTCCTGCTGCCCCCCTCGTACATCCGGATGAGGGACCGCAGGGTCCTGCGCTTCCCGGCATCGCCGGAAAAGGTCCCCGATGCCTCCAGCTCGGCGAGCATCCTCTCGGCCAGCCGGGGCCGGCCCTCGAATACTTCCCGTATGTCCCGGACCAGCTTCTCGACGGACCTGGCGGCGACGATCCCCTTGCCGTCCCGCGGAAGCCTCGCGGCACGATCCGGGTCGACCCTCTCCAGCAGCCGCAGGAAATCCTCGTACACCGGCATCGCGAAGAGCTGGAGGGCCACAACGGGCAGCGTCGGCGTGTCCGCCGCCCCCGTCTCGAACGTCCAATCCTCGCTGACTTTGACCGGGACCTTGGGAAGGGGATACGGGGACAGGGCAACGGCGGCCTTCGCCAGGGCGGGGATGGGAGGCGCCAGCTTCGCGACCTTCACGTTGCCCCTGGGGATACCTTCTCTGTCCGTGAGCGGGACGTCGTCCTTTTTCATGCGCTCGCACAGGACGACGTTGGAAGCCCTGTCGATCGAGTCCGCAAACCGGAGATCGTCCCGGAGAGATCTCGCCTCCTCGAAGAACAGGTCGAAGGCTATGACGGACGCCCCCTTTCCCGCCAGGCTGTCCGTCAGCCGCGCGTGGAGAGAGCGGGGCCACTTCCGCAGGTCGTCGGGAAGGTTCAAATGGTCGGAGGACTCCTTGTCCACGCTGACGATAAGGACTTCGGGCGGAGCGCGCCGCTCCCCCCTTAGCTTGAACAGGATATCCAGGCCGATCCCTTCCTCGAGGTTGGGGCCGGCGGAGAAGAGGCAAAGCCCAAGCCCGACGACACCGGTGAGCAGCCCCAGGAAGACCGGTTTGACCAGGCGTGAGATCACGGAGCAATCCCGGGGTAACCGCTCAATATCAGGCGCACCCCTTCCCCTTGAATTCTTACGAATCCGCGCCTTTATCCCCCCGGCCACGGAGGATGGTTTCGGAAAAATACTTCCGATTACATTTCATCGTAATCTACGTTCTCCAAAACACCGTGTCAAGGTTGGCGTCCCGGCCTGCGCATCGCGCGCGGCAACGGCCCGTCGGTCATCGAATCCCTTCCACGCGCAGGCGGCCGGCGCCGATGAACGAAGCGATGTCGACCGGGCCCTTGATCAGGCCGGTCCGGCGCATGAATCCCTCCGTCTTCTTCAGCTCCGCGATGTCGTCGTCGTGGAGGTGGGGGTCGAAATCGAACCTGGCAAGCACCTGGACCAGTTCCCGGGAGGGCAGCTTCACCTCGATTGAGACAAGCCTCGCGGCCTCCAAGGGATTCTCCTTGATGAAATCCTTGCCCCGCTGGTAGACCTTGAGGAAGATGCTCACCAGCTCGGGGTTCCGGGAGGCGAAGGCATTCGTCGCCACCATGACGTCGACCTTTTTCCTCTTGAGGTCGGCGGGCGCGGCGGTCGTCGAGCGCTCTGCCGCCACAGCCGGCGCTGTCGGCTCGGCGGAGGCGACGCCGACGATGCGTGTGTCCTGGCCGGAGGCTCTGCCGAGGATCGCCTGAGCGTCGCCCATGAGCCCGATGTCCTGCTCGCCGGCGGCGAGCGACTCGTTCATCGGCGGCTCCGAGAAGAAGTAGCTCCATTTCACGGCGACGCCGACCCTCCCCAGCTCCTCGTCCAGCCAGCCTTTCCGCTTGGCCACGAAAAGGGGGGCGGAGTGGGGGATGGGCTGCACTGCGACGCGCATCTCCCGCGCCCTGATGCCCCGGGCAGGTTCCCTTCCCGCATCCAGCGCTTTGCCGCAACCGGATGCCGACAGCACGAAGAGAATGGACATCGCGGTCACGCGAAGGACCTTATTCATGGCGTCTCCTCCTTGTCCTCCTGGCCGGCGGCGGGACCGCGTACGGGTTCCCGTCCCTTGTCATCCTCACGGTCTCACACCGGAAGTGACAAATTGGAGACAGATAAAAAAAAATTCGGGGGACGTTACGCGCGGTCCAGGCGCTTCTGGCAGGCCATGAGCCGGCGACGGATCTCCTCGGCAAGTCCATCCACTTCCAGGCATCGCCGATAACAATCGATAGCCTTCTCCCACGACCCGGCGCTCTCCCAATGGCGGCCGAGATCGCCCACGGCCTGAAGGAACCTGCCCTGCAGGCGCTCCCGCAACGGCGCAATCCAGGGCTGCGAAGCCTCCCCGGCCAGGAAGTGGCCCCGATAGAGGGCGATCGCCCTCGCAAGGGTCCGGACCCGCACCGTGCCGCCATCCTTGCGCCCCGCGTCCGCCTGCCTGTGGATCCGTTCGAAGGCGAGCGCGTCCACCCAGCAATACCTTTGATCCAGCGTCAACCGCCCCTCCCGGAGCTGGACGGCCTTGTCGTTCCCGAGCAGCCTTCGGAGGCGGAGGAGGTTGGTCGCGAAGGACAGGTGAGCAAGGTCGCCGTCGGTCTCCGGCCAGAGGATGTCGGTCAACTGTTCCTCGGCGACATCCTTGCCCCCGAGGGCGACCAGCGCCTTGAGCATGAGGAGCGGCTTCTGCTGGACCTTCCGGGAGTGGCGGTCCGGCTTTCCGTCCCGGACCAGCTCGAACCGCCCGAGCGTATGGACCCGCATCGGCCAAGGCCAGTCCTCGATCTCCCCGAGGCCGACTTCCGGGACCAGGGAGTTCCGCCGGATGAGCTCCTGGACGTACGGGACCTCGATCCCCTCCACGATGGCCATGGCGGCGACCCTCTCCAGGATCCCCGGGCGCCACATGTAGAGGTTCACGAAGCCTTTCTCCCGCCCGAGGCGCAGCCCCTCCCGGAGAGCGGTCAGCGCCGATTCCTCCTTGCCCGATTCCTGGGAGAAATACGCCTCCGACAGCAGGCACGCGAAACGGGGATACTCGTTCCCGCTCGCGGCCCCGATTTTCCGGGCCGCGGAAAGATGCTCCGCCGCCTTCCCGGTTTCTCCGAACGCGTGGAAAACGAACGCTCTATCGAGATGGGCCACCAGGAGCGGCCAGGGGTTTCCGACCCCCTCGCTCAATCGTACGCTCCGCTCCGAATGCGGGGAGGCCTGCGCCGCGTCCCCCCGGGACAAAGCCTCCCAGGCCGCGATGTGATGGTAGAACGCGGCTTCCCATGGCCTTGCCAGGCTAAGCAAGGACGCCATTTTCCGCAGGTATTGCTGCGCCGTCGCGACCTCGCCCGCGTTCAGGGAGCAGAGCGCCCCCTGCCCCAACAACAGGTAGTCCATGAGATGGACTCCTGTCTCGGCAGCCAGATCGAGGCTGTCGGAGACGACTTTCAGACAACGGTCGTACCTCGAATTCAGGTTCGCATGGGCCGCCTCCACCCATCCCACCGTGAGCCTCGCAAGCGGGGGGGCGTCGGCATGCTTCAGGAGCTCCTTGAGCGATTCGAGGATCGAATCCAGCTCCTGGAGCTCGTGCCCGCCGAGCCGATAGCAGGCCAGGTTGACGAGCGACTCGATCCGGAGCGAGGCGTCCGCGCTCGTCTGCGCGACGGACAGGGCGCGCCTCGCCCACGCCTCCCTTGCGGGATACGGCGGGCACCGCAGCGCCAAAGCCCTGACCATGCTGCACGTAACCCTTGCCGCGATCTCTTCCGTCGGGAAAGCCCCGTACTCCCGGAGCAGTTCGTCGACGAGGGGGAACCACGGGTCCAGGGGGGTAAGCCCTTCGAACCCGTAGATGATCGATTCCACCGCCCCGGACCAGGCCAGGTATACGCCTTCGGCGTCCCGCCGCGCCCGGAAGACGCGGAGGGCTTCCTCGAAATGGGGGCGGCTCTCCGCCGGCCGGGTGGAGAGAAGAGAGGCGCCCATCCAATATCGCATCCAGGGGTCGGCCTCGAGCGTCTCCATCGGGATGGAGCACAGCCATTCCTCCAGCGTCTGGCTCCTCCCCTGCTTGAGCAGGGACCCGGCCTGGGAACGGATCACCCGCATCAGCCCTTCCCAGTCGCCGCATTCCCGGAAAAGCCCCGCGGCGTCCTCGGCCTGCCCCGATTCCGCCAGGATCGTCGCAGCGCGGCGCCGGATCCGGGAAATCTCCTCCCGGGGGAACGTGCTCTCCGCCTGGCTGAACAGGAACTCCCTGAACAGGGAGTGGTACTCGTACACCGGCTCGGGGTTCTGTTTTTTTTCGGTGAAGTAGTTGTTCCGGTTCAGGGACGAGAGGATCTGGCCCGCCCGGCTGTGTCCCGTCTGCCTCTCCGCCGTCCGCGCGGTCATCCTGGGCAGGAACGCGCTCGCGAGCAGGAAGGCCTTTGTCTCCTCCTCCGCCTTGTCGAAGATCTCCCCGGCGAAATAATCGAAGATCTCCTCGGGCGTGTGGCGGGACATTCCCCGGGGATCGATCCCGCCGATCCCGGCCTTTTCCAAGAGGAGGACCACTCCCGCCGCCCAGCCGTCCATCCTGCCCATCAGGCGTCGCAGCGGCTCGTCGATCCTCTTCCCCTTGCGCACGAGACGGGTGATCCCCTCGGTCTCTTCCCGGGTCAGGCGGAGTTCCCTGCTGTCGATCGCCTCCATCAGGTGGTTGGCCCGCAGCCGCGCGAAAGCGGGAGGGGGGTCGCCCCGGCTGATGACGATAACGTTGACGCCCGGCGGGAGGCGGGACAGCCCTTCACGGACCACCTCGTGGAAGGGCGAGCCGGCGGGTACCTTCTGGTAGTTGTCCAGCACAATCACGCACCCGTCCCTGAACCTCCCGTAGAGGCTTTCGAAGAACCGATGCGTGAACACGGAAATCCGGGGGAGATATTCGGGAGTCAAGAGAGGGAGCGGCTTTTTTCTCCCGGGAGAGGCCTTCTTGGCCGCCAGGCCCATGTAATAGAAGAAGGTGGCGACGTCCGCGTCGCCTTCATCCGCCTGGTACCAGAGACAGGGGACCTCCCAAGCGTGGATGTAGCTGCTGACCAGGGTGGTCTTGCCGGAGCCCGGCGCCCCCGAGACCCAGACGACCGGACGTTTCCTGGCGCCGTCCAGCAGGCGGAACAACCTTTTCCTGGGATAGATCCCGGTGGGAACGGGACGGGAGATCTTGGCGACGGAGGCAGGTTTCAACTCCATGTCGTCCCCCACAGCCGATGCTCGCGGGAAGCCCAAGCTGCATCTTGGAATGGATCCAGGCCGCGACCGCTCCTAGTGCACCATCAATATAGCGAAGTGTCCGGCTTTGTTGAAGAGGAAGATTCGATGGGGCCTGTCGGGGCGCAGTTCTTTTTCTGGCATTCGAGACACTCCCAGAGAATCCTCTCGGGGAGCCGCCGATCCCGGGGCACGTGGATCGTCCGGCGTTCCGCGCAAAACAGGCAGACAAGACGCACGGCCGCGAGGTCGTTCGACATCACACGCTCTTCCGAATCCGCTTGCATCGAAAAACGCCTCCCACATCTCCACCATGACACATGGGACATGACAGATTGATGACGGATTGAAAACTCTTCCTGTCTTTCCTACTCCCATTTACATAGGATTTACACTATGTAAATGGCGGGGGGGCGCAAGATGAAGAACCCGCAAATCGCGAAAATCTTCAACGAGATCGCCGACCTCCTGGAGCTAAAGGGAGAGAATCCCTTCCGCATCCGGGCGTACCGGCGGGCCGCCATGAACGTGGAGGGTATGCCGAAGGACCTCGCCGCCTTGAGCGAAGAGGAACTTACCGCCATCCCCGGAATCGGAAAGGACCTGGCGGGCAAGATCCGGCATTTCGCCGAGACGGGCCGCATGGATCTTCACGACGAGTTGAAGAAGGAGATCCCGGAGGGGCTCCTGACGATCCTGCGCGTTCCGGGGGTCGGCCCGAAAACGGCCAGGATGCTCTACGAGAAGGTGAACGTGAGGAGCCTGGAAGAGCTGGAAGGGCTCGCCAAGGAGAAAAAACTCGCCGGCCTTCCGGGGATCCAGGAGAAGACCGAGGAAAACATCCTCAAGGGGATCCTGCTTTTAAAAAGGGTGAGCGAGCGGTTTCCCCTGGGGAAGGTCCTGCCGATCGCCCGGGATATCGTCCTGCGGCTCCACGAGGCGGTCCCTTCCGGAAAGTACGCGGTGGCCGGGAGCATAAGGCGGTGGAAGGACACGATCCAGGACATCGACGTCCTGGGCACGGGGAAGAACCCCGACGCGATCATGAAAGCCTTCACCCGGCTGCCCATCGTCCAGGAGGTCCTGGAGCACGGAACCACGAAGTCCTCCGTGCGGACGGCGGAAGGGGTCCAGGTCGACCTGCGGGTCGTGGAGCCGGACTCCTTCGGCGCGGCTCTCCAGTACTTCACGGGAAGCAAGGCGCACAACATCAAGCTGCGGGAGATGGCCTCCCGCCGCGGCCTGAAGATCAACGAGTACGGAATTTTCCGGGAATCGGACGGGAAGAAGATCGGGGGAAGGGACGAGGGGGACGTCTACTCCGCCCTGGGGCTCCCCTTCGTACCGCCGGAGCTCCGGGAGGACATGGGCGAGATCGAGGCGGCCCAGGAGGGGAAGCTCCCCGCGCTCCTGACCCTGGCGGAGATCCGGGGGGACCTCCACGTGCACACGAACTGGTCCGACGGAAGCCACGACCTGGATACCATCGTGGCCGCGGCGAAGGAGAAGGGGTACCGGTACATCGCGATCACCGACCACTCCAAGGGGCTGGGGGTGGCCCACGGCCTGGACGAGAAGAGGGTGCGGGAACAGATCAATCTCATCGACGGCGCCAACCGGAAGCTCAAGGACTTCCGGATCCTCAAGGGGACCGAGGTGGACATCCGCGGCGACGGGAGCATGGACCTCCCCGACGAGCTACTCAAGGAGCTGGACGTCGTCGTGGCCTCGATCCATTCCGGGTTCAGGCAGTCCCGGGAGCAGATCACGATGAGGCTGCTCTCCGCCGTGCGGAACCCGTACGTGAGCGTCATCGCCCATCCCACCGGAAGGCTTATCGGGGTGCGGGATCCCTACGAGGTGGACATGGAGGCGGTCCTCGATGAGGCGGCGCGGTGCGGCGCCGCGGTGGAGATCAACGCCTACCCGATGCGGCTCGACTTGAACGACACCCATGTGAAGATGGCTAAGCAGCGCGGCATCCCCATCGTCATCAGCACGGACACCCACATCCGGAGCAACCTGGACTACATGGAGTACGGCGTCGAGATCGCCAGGCGGGGGTGGCTGGAACGGGGGGACGTGCTGAACACCCTCGGCGTTTCAACTTTGATGGAGAGGCTGCAACGCACCCGGAAACAGAAAAGGGGCTAGGCCGGTGCGGGCTAACCCCTTGATTTTGCTGGTGGGCCATGAAGGATTCGAACCTTCAACCTCCTGATTAAGAGTCAGCTGCTCTGCCGGGTTGAGCTAATGGCCCACGCAATCAAAAGGATCCAAGGCAACGTCAAAAACAAAGGCAACAT